>JAUWEG010000006.1 GCA_030608385.1 Candidatus Heimdallarchaeota archaeon | reverse complement strand
CTCTTTCATTTCTTTCTTCCGAGCAATTTTCTCTTCAAATATCTCTTGAACAATTGTTGGTCCAAGTAGGATTGTTTCACCTGTTGAGATTTGGTTTATTGCTTCAGGATTGCAATGATCAAAGTGTTCATGACTACTAATAACTATATCAGCTTTAGGTAAATCAGTTTTACCTAACTTATATGGATCAATATAGATATTTTTCCCCTTTGCTTTAATCAAAAAAGCATCATGCCCTAACCAATGAATTTTGATTCCTTTATACTCAAACATAGTAATCGATAAAAAGGAAAAATGGACATATATAAAGATTCTATCAAAAGAAGAAAAGAAGAAAATGACTAGTATACTCTCTTATCTTTAACAAAGACAAATATTTTTTCAGGAACTATATGAACTCTAATTTTATCTCCTACGTTCTTTTTAGCGTATTCTTCAGTACGTTCAACAACATCTACTAGAAGAATTGTACCATTTTTTAATAATCCTGTTAATTTTACTTCTGTTCCAAGATATTCAATTGTGTTGATTTTGATTTCAACGGTGCTTTCAGATTCCCTATCTAACAGAATATTTTCAGGTCTAATAACAAGGTCAACTTTTGTATCTGCGGGTATAACTTCTTTAGTAGCAATTAAAATCTGATCACCACCATCAAGCTCAACGACATTAGCTTTTATCACTTTTCCTGAAACTGTACTTGAACTTCCAACAAATTGTGCAACGAATAATGTCTTAGGATCAGTGAAAACATCTAGAGGAGTTCCATATTGTTCAATGAAGCCAATATTCATAACTGCAATTCTATCACTAATTGCAAGAGCTTCTGCCTGATCATGAGTCACATACACTGCTGTCATACCGATTTTTTTGATGATTGAACGAATTTCAGTTCTTAATTCCTTTCTTAGTTTAGCATCAAGATTGCTCAAAGGTTCATCACACAATAGAATATCAGGTTCTACGACGATACTTCTAGCAAGAGCGATGCGCTGTTGTTGTCCTCCAGAAAGCTCTGTTGGATGTTTTTCAGCTTGATCTGAAAGTTGAACTAATTCTAACACTTCATCTACCTTTTCTTTTCTGAAGTGGAATGCTGGATCTGAAGAAGCTTTTGCATCTAGATAGTTTGCTCTTCTATTAATCCAGAAATAAGGTTTTATTATCCAGAAGAAATTAAGTAAGGGATTTTTTCTAATTTTAATTTTTTCAAATCTAGTCTTTCTTTTTGGAATCCACTCTGGAAGCTCTTTAATGATATTTTCATAATGAAATCTAATTGTTGCTTGTAAAGCCCCTAGTAAGAATTTCGCTAGTCGGTGATATGAATTTAAACTATATTTTAATTTAAGTGCAGATATATCTTCTGGAATTTTGAAAACTGGAAGAATATCTTCAACAGTAAAGTGCCAAACTTCTTGTGCAGCCTTACCAACAATGAACTCTTTCAAGTTTTCTGTTGCCTGTGTTAATTCTTCAGATGCCCCATAACTATTGAAAGTAAGAACCTCTATGACTCCTTTAGGATTGATATCTGTAATACAAACGATTTGCTTTTTTAATCGAAGCTTTAAACCATATTCAACATTCTTAAAAATTGTTAAATGAGGCCACAATGCGTAATTTTGGAAAATCATGGCAGTATTGCGTTTTTGGGGAGGAAGATAAGTTATTTCTTTATCTCCAAGATAGATTTGTCCTTCAAATGGCTCAACAAAACCAGCGAGAGCTCTTAGAAGTGTAGATTTTCCACATCCTGAAGGGCCTAACAGGGTTGTTATTTCTCCATCGTGAACATTCAATGTTATATTATCTATAGCTACAAAATCATCATAAGCAATACTCACTTTATTATACTTAACAGAAACCATATTTCTCAACACTTTGTGACTTGAGAATGAATAATAGAGATAAATATAAAAAGCTTTTCTGAACTCCTTTTTTCTCTTGGTTGTTTAGAATTAATCAAAAAAGATTTTTGATTTCGGAAAAACTATACTTGTGTCATGATTCATCTTACCAAAAAAAATTTAGATATCAAGAGGAAAAAATAAAAAGGGAGGGTTGATAAGACCTTTGAGAATGAGAGGTGCCAAAATGGCAAAAAGAAATCCAACAAAATTTTTGAAAGAAGAATACAAACAAATCCAAAAAGAAGGTCGTGAATGGGTACACAGATCATTGGAAACCCCTTCAGAAACTCAAGTTAAAGTAGATGGTAAAGAATTATTGATGTTATGTTCAAATAATTACTTAAATCTAGCAAATCACCCACATTTAAGGAAAAGAGCAATAGAAGCAGTCGAGAAATATGGGGCTGGTTCTGGTTCAGTTAGAGCAATAGCTGGAAATATGGTAATTCATGAAGAATGGGAGCAAAAACATGCCGATTTCAAAGAGCAAGAAGCTTCAATGGTATGGATGAGTGGATTCATAGCAAATGAAGGTGCAATACCAACACTTGTGAGGAAAGGAGATTTCATTATTTCTGACCAACTAAACCATGGCTCAATTATTGATGGAGTGCGTTTAACAAAGACAGTTAGAACAATTTACGATCATTGTGATATGGGCAGTTTAGAAGAGAAATTAAAAGAAGCAGATGCGGCAGATCCCAATGGAGAAAAGAGAATCTTAGTTATACTAGATGGAGTTTATAGTATGGATGGAGACATGTCACCATTAGACGAAGTACAAAAACTAAGTGAAGAATATGGTGCCATGATATTCGTTGATGATGCTCACGGAGACGGTGTCTTAGGTCGAAATAAGAAAGGTAAGGGCATCGTAGATCATTTTGGTTTACAAGGTAAAGTTCAAGTTGAAATGAACACTTACTCTAAGGCTATGGGAGTAGTTGGAGGAGCTATTGTTGGTTCTAAAAACTTAGTCAATTTCCTTCGAAACACTGGTCGTTCTTATCTTCTTAGTGGTTCTCAACCTCCCGCAGTTGCAGGTGCAGCACTTGGTTCTTTAGAAGTTCTAGATCCCAAATCGCCTTTCCATGAACCTGTAGTTGAAAAACTCCTTGATAACTGTGATTACTTCAAGAGCAAAATCGTTGACATTGGTTATGGACATGACATAACAGTTGCTTCATCTAAATGTCCAACTGCTATTGTGCCTATAATCTGTGGAGAAAATGAAGTTGCTAAAAAACTAAGTGACAGACTCATGGTGGAAGGGATATTTGCCTTACCAATAGTCTTTCCAATGGTTCCAAGAGGTACAGCTAGAATTAGAGTCATGATGAACGCAGGTCTGACCAAAGAAGATTTAGACTTTGCTTTAATGAAATTTGAAGATTTAGGAAGAGAATTGAAAATATTCTAACATTTATCTCTTCATTCATTTTTCTTATTTTTTTATTTTACTTCCTTCCTCATATTTGATTCATAATTCTTAAAAGCAACCTATTTCATTCGTTTTATGGTTTAAAGAGGGTCATTATCTTGACAGAAGAGAAAACAGGATTTTTCTCTACGGAAAGAGGAAAAAGATTCATTAAATTCGCAATCATAGGAACTATTGGCTGGGGATTGAACTTTCTTCTTTTGTATCTCTTTGATATGCTATTGGGAATCACTTTTTTGAAGGATATTGACATATCGATATGGGTATTTGCCATTAATCAAGGTGTTATAGCATCTCTGCTTTCCATGGCTATTGTTTTTGTTTTTACTTTCGTTATGAACAAAATTTGGACTTTTAGAGATCAAGGCAAAGAATTCCAACCAAGTACTCTCTTTCAGTTTTTTCAATTCACTCTAATTGGTTTTGTAGGATATACGATTTATACAGGAATTATGATGGGTCTTCATGGGTCGTTGCTCTGGAATAAGTACTTGGTGATGACAATTGCATTTTATGCGGGTTTAATCAGTAATTTTGTCTGGAATGATCTGTGGACTTTCAATCCTAAATTTATAGAAAAAAGAATGAAAAGAAGAGAAGAGAGAATAAAAAAGAAAGAAAACAAAAAAAATCAGAATTGAATCAGATTAATCTTGAATGAGAAAATTGTGACGTTTAAAATGGAAATATATTCGTATAGAGAGCTTCTTTTGCATCCCCATCATAATCTCTCTAAAGAAGTGTTCCAAAAAGTATTGATTTATTAGAAAACAAGATTTAAATAGAATTTTCAAACATTTTGGTTTTAGAGGGTAAAGAAAACGAGAAAATGTTGTTCTCAAAAAGTCTTTGAATGAACGCAAACAAGTAATTTACTAGATAGATTACGTTCATTGAATAAAAAACACAGCGATAAAAGGGGAAAATGTAGAAATGGAGAAGAAAACCGAACAAATGAAGTTCTGGAGTGGCAATTTCGGTAAAGAATATACCGATAGAAATGAGGTCCTGAATGTTAAAGAGTGGGATAAATTTTATGAAGAAACCTGGGGAGTTTCTCGAACTGCAATGAATACAGAATTTATTGGTAGTTTTTCAAGAGATATTAAAATTTTAGAAGTAGGGTGTAATGTTGGTCATCAATTGTTATGCTTACAAGCAATGGGTTTTAAAAACCTCTATGGTATCGAAATCCAACAATATGCTGTAGAAAAAGCCAAGGAACATACAAAGAACATCAATATCTTTCAGGGATCAGGATTTGATACCCCTTTTAAAGATGGATATTTTGATTTAGTGTTCACCAGTGGAGTGTTGATACATATTTTACCGAATGATCTAAACGAAATTTTACATGAAATTAATCGTTGTTCCAAACAATGGATTTGGGGGTTTGAATATTTTGCAGAGAATCAACAAGAAATTACTTACCGTGGGAAGTCTAATGTTCTATGGAAGGGGAATTTTGCAAAAAATTATGTTGAATTATTTCCCAATGTGATGTTAGTTAAAGAAAAAAGATTCCCTTACCTAAATAATCAAAATGAGGATGCAATGTTCCTTCTTCAAAAAAAGGATAGTTGAAATTTTTTTTATTCAACTGTTCTCCCATATTCATTACCGAAAAGTGTATCTGCTATAGCAACAATCTCCTTCTCTATATCTCCCAAATATTCATTGATAATTTTAAGGTATTTTCTAACATTCTTACTGTCTTGCTAGACTTATAATTAGGATTTATGATGAGAAACGAATCTGAACTCACAAGAATATATGGAAAATAAACTATAGAAAAGTGTTCGAGAAAGCTAAATTCCACTTTAAACTGATAATGTTTATTAACTCATTATCACAATTAGCTATTTGATATGAGGGTTACATCTACAAGAATCAAACCAATTTGCCTAATTTTGCTTATTTTTCTAAGCTCAATTCTTTTTACTTATTCTGTTTCTTCAAATCTAATTGGAATAAAAGCTAAACAAATCTATCAAACTGAAACATTCAACTTTGATTCTTTAGTTTCGAGTGACCCTATTCTGATTAGTTCAGATGATAATTTTACAGATTACGGGTTTCTAGGAAAAGGAACCCCCGATGAGCCATATTTAATTGAAAATCTGGATATTAATACATCTTCAAGCGTAGGGATTTCCATAAATTCAACGTCAAGAAGTTTCATAATAAGAAATTGCATGATTGATGCTGAAAAAATTGGTATTAGGATACTCCGTATTGTTCAAGGTACAGCTCAAATAGTCAATAATATAGTCAAAAATAACAACTTTACAGGAATATTTCTTCATGATTATTATCCGAGAGTTCCTGCTCCTGAAAATATGACAGGGGAGGAACCTTTACTTGATGAAAAATACGTAGCAAAAATATCAGCAAATGTAGTTTCAAATAACTCTTATGGTATTCATATATATATTGGAATTGTTGGCAATAATTCTGCTGTTCTGATAGAGAAAAATACTTTTGAATTCAATCAACACCGAGCAATTGAGCTTATAGCTTCAGGGAGCGTAATTAAAGAGAATCAAATCAATTTTAATGCAGGAGGTATGTATCTATTTGGTGTAAACCTTACAATTTCAAACAATATCTGTAGTAACAATGATATTGGAATGGTCATTGGTGCTGACTTTAGTGAGATTTCAAACAATTACTGTACAAATAATAAAATAGGTATTGGAATTAACAGTTATCATTCCATCTTCAGTAACAACACCTGTACTAAAAACTCTTTGTATGGATTTGAAATATATAAAGCTTCAACTTACATAAACATCACATATAACGAGATAAGTGAGAATCTGTATGGAATCAAAGCTATAGGATATTTTGTAACATATAATTACAATATTTTCGAGAGGAATACACTATATGCAATATTGCTCAATTTAACTATAATTTTCGAGACACAGGAATATCATGCTTACAATCACACCATTCATCATAATGATTTCATAAAAAATAACAAAAATGGTAAGAGTCAAGCTTTTGATGAAGGATTTAACACAACTTGGTATGATAAAACAACACTTGAAGGAAATTATTGGGATGATCTAGGTCGGAGAGCCGAATATCCTCTAGATGGTCCATTCAACACAGTTGATCCATATCCTCTCAAAAATCCAGCCGTATTTGTTAAAACAAGTTTTTCGACTTTTTGGATTCTATTAGTTGCTTTAGTAATTCCCATTTTTGTTAGAAGAAAATCAAAAAACTAATCTTTCTTTTTTTTATTTTTCATATAATTTTCTTAAAATAATTTTTGGATTTCTTGGTGAAAATCTGAGTAGAGGATACTCTTTAGCAGGAAATCTTGCCCACAAAAATTTAATTTCATTATCAGATAGATCTCTGTTTATAAACCTAATAAGAGTTCTTGAGTTAATTTCGATATTTTCTTCTTCAATTGCTGAGGATAGCATTGCAGTGTTTCTTATATCTATTTCAAGAACTTCCATCGGTATGCTTTTTGTTTCACAAAATTGAACTTTGTGGAAATCATCCTCTATATCTATCAAAAGATACCCTTTAGGTTCTGTAATTTCCATAAAACTTGTCCTTTCAATTGAACCTGTATAAAATACTCTATTATTTTGAAGTTTTTGGGATCTATGTATATGTCCAGTAATTACTAAGAGAACATTTTTTGGTAGCTTCTCTGTTTCAAGTGTATCTATTCTTTTTGTAAAAACATAATTATGGGGCCCAAAACAAGCTCCATCAAAGAGTTGATGACATAGAACAACAATCTTTTGCTCTGTATTCTCTTTCGCTATTTTAGCTACCTTTTCAAATATGGTTCTTGGTGAATTACCCTCGAAAGGAAATGAAAGGATAGCTACTTCAGATAAACCTAGTAGTGTTAGTTTGTTCATAAAATGAATATTTTTATTAAAATGATTTATCAAGGATTCAGGAAGAACTGACCTATCGTGATTTCCTGGTATAGCAACTAATGGAATATCATTTTCTGCAAATTTATGAATTATATCATATGCTTTTTTTATAACTACTTTTTTTGGTGAAGAACGATTAAACATGTCTCCACCATGCAACACCAAATCTGCTTTCTTCGAAACTGCTTCATTCAAAACATTTTCGAAAGCTAGATTCATTCTTTCAATTGATTCCTTCTTTGCAACAGCTGTTCTACCATATTCAAATCCAAAATGAGTATCAGCTGTAGCAACAATTCTCATATTATTTCACTAACAGAATTTAGTATAAAAATGCAAGAAAAACATATTTTGCTTTTTCAGAGTTTTAGAAAGAAGCTTCCATTTTTCTCGAACTTCCTCTATTCTATTAATCGTTGTTTTGGCAGTTACACCAATAATCGCGGTAATTTACAGAAAGAAATTCAAAAAATAATTTTCCTTTCTTCTTTTTTTATATCTGATCAGCTTGTTCTAAATTACATATCCACAAAGGTTTCCTTTCTATGAACAGAAAAAGATATTCAGCTAAAGAACTATCAGTTTCATAGATTTCTCCAAGCTTTTCATCTGCCCCATAAATCTTTAGTTTTTCCTTAATTTCGATTTTAAGGAAGGAATCAACATTCAACATGAAAGTATTTTTCTTCACCAAACTTTCAAGAAATTCGAATACATTTTGACCTTTCTTTGTAAAGTGAATTACCCAATGCTCATTATCTATAAATGGTCCAGCTACAACATCAACGTGCTTAGTATATTGCTGAAGGAATTTAAGAGACTCCTTTGATGTAATTAAAGGTCCTTCTTTTCTAATTGAAATCTGTGGGTTTAAATCCAACAATGACAAAAATAAGCCATAATACTCATCGGAGACAAAAGCTTTTGATCTTTCTAAAATATAGTTATTGTTAAATAATTCTACCTGGAAGCCATTCTTCATTGACATTGCTTTTTGCCAACAAATTTCAGTTTCCTGAAAATTTCGCTTAGTAGCCAAAATTACAAGTTGTCTACCTGAAAAGATGATTTTTCGCATAAGGTCAGAATATGATGGAATCTCACAGATTAAATCTTCAAAAAAACTAATTTTTGGTTCAAACCTATATGTATTAGCTGCAGCGACTAATGAAGTAAATTGATCAACAGATACATCAGCTGCTACATTATCTTTAGGATTTAAAGGATCTGGTACATATAAAGGATAATATTTCAGTAACATTTCACTTGTTAGAAGATCTACATCTTCTGACTTCTCAATGTTTTTCTTCAAATCAATAATTGTTCTAGGTCTCCATTTTCCAATGTTTTCGATAGTTTTTCCAAATGTCCCATAAAACAAAATGAGTAATTCACAAAGATATCCATTAAAACCAATTGCACCTACTTCATTTCTGTAAACACCTATGGTCTTCAGAAATTTCTTCAGTAGAAGTACCTCATTTCTATCATCTTCTTTCATATGGGTAATCAGATATTGAGAATGCATCGGGATTAAATCAAAAATGGATGTTGTTTCATCTCCTGGCATTACTTCAAAGCCTACAAAGAGATTAATGAGTTCATCACCCGCAACAATTCTAAGATAGGGGATTTTTCCTGTATGTTTTGTGATTGTTATTGGATCCTTTTTTATTCTATCTTTTTTCAATCTTTTTTCCAAGGCATCGAGAATTTGGTGCATCTTTGGTTTATCAGCTCTTTGCAGGATTAGCATAAGATCGAATGTCTCATCTTCACTTAGGTAGGTTTTTCTGACAAAAGAACCTTGAGTTTCAACTCTTCCTATATACCCTAAAGAACCTAAATCCTGTTGTATCTTTTCTCTGAGAATTGAAAGAATCTCTCTTACCCTCTCATGTTGTTCCCATTGGACTTGAATTACTTCCAAAACTTTCTTTTCAATTATTTTTGAAGTATCCTTTGGGGGTTTTTTACTCATGAAATCACCTTTTATCTAATGCGTCTACTTTGTAGAGTACTGAATATTCTGGTCCTTCTGTTTTTAATATGGATTTTTTGAGTTGGATTGAATTAATTTCTTGAACTCCGCAGCTATATTCTGAAAGGTTCTTTATAACCTTAATCAATACGTCCTTATTTTTGGGAGATTTTACTCTTCCTATCGTCAGATGAGGTTTAAAAGGTCTAGAATCAACTTTGAAACCCTTATTCCTTAATTTATTTCTGATTTCCTTTTGAATTTCCTTCAGTTTTTCAACCTCTCCGTTTATTTCGCAATAAACAACCCTAACATGTTTTTCATTTGGTAACACACCAGGTCCTTTTACTTGAAGTTTCAGGCTTTCAAATTTTATTTCTGAAAGCATCTCTGATAAGATGGTTACTTGTTCTTCTGATATCTCTCCCAGAAATTCCAAGGTAATATGCAAGATTTCAGGATTTACTAGTCTTACATTTGCACCTGAATTCTTTATCTGATCCTGAATTTCTTGTACCCCTTTCAAGATATTTTCATCTTCAAAGTTGATAGATATGAATGCACGAACCATTTTCAAGTAACAATTTTCTATCATTTTATAAATTTTGATGAGGTTACAATTAATTTGCTTTAACAACATTTTTAATTGCCTTAATTATTCTCACAATGAATTAAATGACCAAACCCAAAGCAACAATCATTGGAGTTACTGGAATGCCTGGTTCAGGTAAGAGCGAGTTCGCTAGATTTGCTGAGGAACTGGGTTATCAAACTGTTGTAATGGGCGATGTAGTCAGAGCAAAAGTAGTTGAGGAAGGATTCGAACCTACACCTGAAATGAGCAGAAAATATATGATCAAGCTAAGAGAGGATCTCGGTGAGACAGCTGTAGCCCATCTTACTTGTTTAACTATAGAGAATTTGAAACAACAAGGTATTCACAAGATAATCATTGATGGAATCAGAAGTCAAGCCGAAGTTACATATTTCAAGAATCAGCTTAACAACGATTTCCTGATTGTTGCAATACATGTAGATCCAAGACTAAGATATGATCGACTTAAATTGAGAGGGAGAAAAGATGCTCCCCAAACTGAAAAAGATTTTCAGTTGAGAGATGAAGATGAATTAAAACTTGGGTTGGGAGAGACAATCGCTTTTTCAAATTATGTAATTCCAAATAATAATGCTTTAGAATCTTTCAGAGAACAGTCGTTAAGTCTTCTTAATGAATTAAGCAAAAGGGTGTAATAATGCAAATAAAATTGAGTTTGCGAGTACCTCTTTTTTCTACTGAAGAAGAAAGCAAAGTGATGATGTGTATCGAGAATTTACTGGGTGTTCAACCTGAACTCAAACGTACTGATGATGCGGAAATCACTTATTTTACTGCTGAAAACCTTCAAATTGATGTTTTGAAAAGGTTATTCAATCACATAAGGCAAAATTTCATATTAGATTCAGTCAGGCAATGTATAAGACGTGATTATTACTCTAATTCTTTAATTATCCCTCTACACAAACAAGCGCTTTTTACCAATAAAATTGCTTTTACTACTGAAGGTACTTCTTCACCATTAGGAGATGTTGAATTAATTATTCAACCTGATGATTGTGATAAATTCTTGGACTGGTTTGTACCAAAAACAGAAGATGGGAAAGAGTTGGTCATCAGAAAATTTTCTGAAATTACTAATCTTTAGGTTTTAATTTAATTCTTAATCCATCCTCTGCAAACTCACAATTTGAGAATATTTCTCTAGAATCTCTTAGGGATTCTTCCAAATTCTTGTGAAGTTCAGAGATATGTGTCATTATTAACCGCTTTACTTTTGCTTTTTTTGCAACTTGAGCTGCATCAATACAAGTAGAATGAAGATACTTTCTCGCTCTTTCCTCTTCATATGGGGGGTATGTTGCATCATGAACTAAGAGATCAGCATTTTTTGCAAAATCAATTACTTTCTCATCAAAAGGAGTATCACCTGTAATGACAATTTTAAGGTTATTTTCGTCTACTTTGTCTAGAACATCGGAAGGAGAAATAATCTTTCCATTTATTTCTACAGAAATACCATTCTGAAGTTTTTTCCACATTTCTCCACGTGGAACATTCATTTTTGTTGCCTTTTCAACATTAAATTTGCGCCTTTTTGGCTTTGTAACTAGCCTATAACCAAAACTAGTATCTGAATGAGTAATAGGAAATGAATCTAAAACAAAATCCTTATTCTCTAAAATTTTTCCACCAGAAGTTTCTATTATTTTAACTTCATATTCTGGCTTAAATCTATAAGCTAAAAATAGAAGAGAAACAAAGTTTGATGTCCAAACTGGTCCTATTATAGTGATAGGTGTTTTAATATTGCGAAAATTTCTTGTGATAAGTAATCCCATAAGTCCTAGTGTGTGATCAGAATGGAGATGAGTAAGAATTATTGTTAATTTGGTGAACTTAATTTTTTGATCAATCATCTGGTATTGTGTTGCTTCCCCTATGTCAAAAAGAAGAGTATGGCTTTTGTATTTTACAACCATTGCACTCTGTTTTCTGTTTGATTGAGGTGGAGCCGAAGAGGTTCCTAGAAAAATTATGGACATCTCATTTGACATTTGATCACTTTAAGACAAGAACTCTTCTTGTTAAAGATTTATGAATGAATGTATCTATTAGTGTTACTATCTGATAATCAGTTTTTTCGACAATTGCTTCAGATTCGAGAGAAGAAGGAGTACAATAGACAAGATATCTGTTCTTCATCAAATACTCTTTTGACTCAATTAAAAAATCATATGTCAATTTTGAGACTTTTTCTCCATGAGTTGATGACTGTAATGAATAAGGAGGATCAGTTGCAACTGCATGAAAGAATTTTATGGAGATGTTTCGAGAATCCCCTTGAAGAACTTCATAATTTGATCGTTTGAATTGCTTCATATTTCTAACTGAACCCTTGACTGCATAGGAATCTAAATCTGTACCTATAGCATAAGCTCCCAAATATGAAGCTTCTAAAAGAAAACCACCTCCTCCACAAAAAGGGTCAAAAAAGATTTCACCTCTTCTTATTCTAGACAGATTTACTAAGGCTCTGGCATAATCAGTTCTCATTGCTCCTGGTCTGAAAAAATCTCTCTTGCCAGGCTCTCTAATTGAGTATTTCTTGCGATTAACTGACCATATTTCTAAACCTAAAAAGAATCGATTTTTTATTAGAATTGCTCGAAAAGTATAATCGGGAGACTTTAAATTAACCTCAAGTTTATTTTCTTCAAACTTATTATATACATGATTACCTAAATCTCTTTCTAAATCCATTGATGTAATTTTAACTTCCTTTTTACCAATTCTAGTTACTCTTGAACAAAAAGTAGAACCAGTTTTTAATTCTGATATCTCATATGAATTTTGAAATAATATTTTGTTATCGTCAATCTCTCCAACATCTGTTAACTCAAGAAGTGAGTGAACAAAAGCACATCTACTTACTGCATAGATAGGATTATCATCTGTTTCGAAAATAACTGTTTGAGAGTTTACTTCAACTACCTTATATTTCACATTTTCTGCTTCTAATACTGCATATAGCTCTTCATACCCTATGGGTTGAAAATGACCACAGATATATGCTAGGTATTTTTTCATAGAAATTTTTCTCCAATGAAGTTACTAATCAGAGAACTAATGTCAATTTGCTCTGTATCTTTTCTTGGTACAGTATTTGTTGATAGAATAGAATTGACACCAATATTATACATCTTCTTGAAAACCTCAGAATCAGAGAGATCATGAACAACAATGAACTTAAGACTAGAAGGTTTTTTATCAAGTAGAAGCTTGCTTGCTTTGATAGCTGTACCCCCAGAAGTAATTACATCATCAAAAAGAATGATATTTTTTGATTCGCAATCAAAATCTGCTTCCTTAAACTGTATTTCATGACTTTGGGGATTTCTATATTTCTCCAATATGAAACACGATAAAGAAAGTTCCTTGGATAATGTATTAACGTCTTCTTGACTACCTTTATCAGGTCCAACGATGATCCATTCTTCGTTAACTTTATCCTTTAAGAAATCAGAAATTGCTGGAAGCGCACTAAGATTAAACTTTTCCAAATTTTCTGCTGAATTATGAAATACTTCTTGATTGTGAACGTTAATTGTAATAAGTGAATCTAGTCCTGCTTGCTGAAGTAAATCCATAGTTATGGTATGGGATACAACCTCTCCATCTAATCTTCTTCTATCAGCTCTAGCATAACAGAGATATGGAACTACTGCAATTACTTTGTCAGCTCCTAGTTTTTTTAATGTATTAGTTAAAAAGATTAGTTCAAGTAACCTTTTTTCTTGATTAGGGTAGGTTGTTTGGACAATAATTACGTCTTCCTTCTCAAGATTTCCCTCAATCTTAAAATAAGTTTCACCATCTGTAAAGTATTTGTAAGATAAACCTAACAGAGTCAGATTCAATTGTTCAGCTATTTTTTGAGCAAGTTGTTCTGAGTTGGGACCTGCAAGTATTTTCATATTTCTCTTGCAATTATTATCGGTTGGAAATTAAAGCCTTTTCATTTAAATTTAAGGTAGAATTTGTGCATAGCTCCCAGAATTTTTGACTTAAAACATATCTTTATTAACGTCAGTAAACCCTATCAATTGAAAATACGGTTATCTATATTTGTGATATTTATGGCGTCTGGAACTCAATCTAAAGCCAAGAAAAAGGCGAAGCCTAAAGCAAGAAAAGATGTACTATTGGACATTGAATTCAATGATACAAGTGAAATTTCTGTACCTCCTCGTTTAATTGATCAAGTAATTGGTCAGGAAAATGCAACTGAAATAGTTAAGAAAGCTGCTTTACAGAGAAGACATGTTCTTTTGATTGGAGAACCAGGTACAGGTAAGAGCATGCTTGGTCAAGCAATGGCTGAGCTTCTTCCTAAAGAGGAGCTTGTTGATGTTTTATGTATAGCCAACCCTAAATATCCAAACCAACCACGTGTTGCTACTCTTCCTGCAGGTCATGGGGTGAGAAAGGTTGAAATGGATGCAGAGCTTGCCAGAAAGAGTGGAAATAAACGTTTCATTATTTCTATTGCAATCTTACTAGCAATAATTGGTTATGCTTTGATAGCTACTGCTGGTAATCCTGCTAGTCAGCCCCAGACTCTTTTGATGGCTATGTTTGTAGGATTTTTTATTTTCTTTATGCTTAATCAATCCAGATCTAAAAGTGAAATGCTTGTACCAAAATTACTAGTAGATAATAGTAAGAAGGATACAGCGCCCTTTAATGATGCCACAGGATCACATGCAGGAGCACTCCTTGGTGATGTTAGACACGACCCATTCCAGTCTGGAGGACTAGGAACTCCACCTCACGAACGTGTAGAAAGTGGTTTAATTCACAAATCTCATCTTGGTGTTCTCTACAGTGATGAGATAGGGACTCTTGAAATGAGAACTCAGCAAAAACTACTTACAGCCATGCAAGAGGGTAAACTACAAATCACTGGTCAATCAGAACTTAGTAGTGGAGCAATGGTTAGAAGCGACCCTGTTCCGTGTAAATTTGTTTTAATTGCAGCTGGTAATATCGAAACTACTCGTAACATGCATCCTGCTTTGAGATCAAGGATTCAAGGATCTGGCTATGAGGTTTATATGACTGATACTATGAAAGATACACCCGAGAACAGACGAAAACTAGCTCGTTTTTGTGCGCAAGAGATTGTAAAAGATCGAAGAATTCCTCACTTCACACATGAAGCAGTTGAAGAAATAGTTTATGAAGCTCAGCGAAGAGCTGACAAGAAAGACCATCTTACTTTACGATTACGAGAATTAGGGGGGTTAATTAGAGCTGCAGGTGACCTAGCCAAAGAAAATGGAGAGGCTTTAGTATCGGCTGAGACACTTAGAAACGCCAAGGTTATTGCAAGAACTTTGGAAAATCAGATGAGTGATTCTTATGCTGATTCAAGAAAACTTTACAAAATCTTTGAAACTGATGATGCCAGAGTTGGAAGAGTAAATGGTCTTGCTGTAATCAATCAAAGATCAGGTATTGTAATGCCTATAGAAGCAGAAGTTGTTCCAGCTTTCAGTAGAAGAGAAGGAAAAATCATTGCGACAGGCCAATTAAGAATTATTGCTAGAGAAGCTGTACAGAATGTTTCAGCAATCGTAAAGAAGTATGTCGGTAAAGATATTTCAGACTTTGATTACCATATTCAATTTGTTGGTTCCTATTCAGGTGTCGAAGGAGATTCAGCGTCTATTTCAATAGCTGTTGCTATAATATCAGCACTCGAGAAAGCACCAATTAGGCAGGATACCGCTATGACCGGTAGTTTAACAGTTAGAGGAGTAGTTATTCCAGTTGGTGGAGTTACTGCAAAAATTGAAGCTGCATCTGAAGCTGGAATTAAGCGAGTCATTGTACCAATTCAAAATATAGATGATGTCAAGTTAGAAGAAAGGTATAAAGGAAAGGTGGAAATCATTACAGTATCAAACTTTCACGAAGTACTTCGAAATGCCCTTCCAAAGGAATTTAGCTATATTGCTAAAAAGTATGAAGATCTGGCTTTAGAACATTCAGCACTTAACAATGATAAGAAGAAATGAGCCGAAATGACAACTTCAGGTTTTTACCATTATTATTGTGGGATTACTGCACAACCAAATGATGAAGGTCAGTATGAAGACTTAGGAGAATTCGATCTTCATCTAAATATGGTACAAAAAGAAATTGAAGAGAAGGAACCTAAAAGACAAACTAGATTAGAAACAACCTTTTTTTACGAAGATTGGATAGAAATTCAATTACTTTTCAGAGCATCTTATAGGGATGGAACTGAGGATATTCACAGATTCATTGACTTGGTAACAGAGGAACTAGAAGGACAATTAAACATAATGATTGTAGATTTTAATATTGAATCAGTTGCTTAAAAAATTCAATCTTTTATTTGAAAACTATACTGATCTTAGTTTCACATTTATTACAATTTCCTTGTAAAGAGATTCTCCTTACTTCTGTAGCAGAAGCTCCTCTATGAATAAGCAATTCTCCACATTTTGGACAATAAGTATGTGATGCTTCATGATCAGGTACATTGTTTAAATAAACAAACTCTAAACCTACGTCCTTAGCTACTTGATAACATTTCTCCAATAAATCTGTAGATGTGGGTTGTAGGTCTTTAAGTCTATGAGCAGGGAGCAATCTAGCTAAGTGCAAAGGAACAGAGACTGAAAGTTCTTCTTTTATCCATTCGGCCAGTTTTCTAGTTTGTTCTTCAGTATTCTCAAGTGCTTCATGGATAACAAAATTTAGTTCAAGAAGTTTTTTCTCTTCAAAAATCAATTTGATAATTTTCTTTATTTCCTTGAAAGTACCTGCATGGCACTTTTGTTTATACCCATTATCAGTTACTGACTTTATATCAATAATAACCGCATCAACAAATTCAAGGATTTCTTTAACAGGATCTTCATTGAAATATGCATTAGTTCTCAGTAACACTTTCAGATTTCTCTGTTGAGCAAGAAGTGCTGTATCACGAACCCACTCAAAAGATATTAGAGGTTCAGCTTCACCAAAAGCAATAACCTTAGAACCTGATGCCATACCAAACATTGCTGCTTGATCAGGTGCTAGTTTTTTCGCACTAATTTGAGTAGGATCAACCCCAATCTTATCAGGCATTGCACAATAATCACAGTCAAGATTACAATTGTAAGTAGAAAATGTTTGTACTCTTGAATTTGGATGAAAATGAAAAACATGTTGTTTTTCAATCATATCAATCTTCATATCAGTATATCCATAAGTTAGAGAATACATTTTCCCTTCAAGATTTACTCGTGCAGAACATTTACCTTTCTCTCCAACTAATAAGGTACATTCTATGGGGCATAAGCGACAAAGGATAACTTGATTTTCTTCATCAAGCACATCATAATATTCAGCTTCGTGCAGTGGAGACTGTGACATTGACTTCATGATATTTTTTGAACTTCATTATTAAATCTTATTAAACTAACATCTTTATTTTGAGAATTTCCTCCTCAACATTTATCTATAAGTTGATTTTCGGTCTATTTCTTTAATTATTATCCAGCACAAAGTATTTCAGATACTTCACTAATTTTTTATTGATGTGGACTCCTTCAAAAAGAGATACAATGACTGTTTGGCAGCAAGTTGAATTAGAAAATCGTCTAGTGTATTACAGAGAAATATTTCAGGGAAAACGTATACCCCGATACAAACTGGCTCGATTATTTTATGTCCCTTTTAATGGTTACAAAGATAAAGATGAATTAATGAATATTCACGAACACTACCATCCAAAATTCAAGAAGTGGATAGCAGAAAAACAACATCTTCCTCTTGAAGAAATTGAGAAAGAAATTGAAGAGCTACACAAAGCTGAGGATATCACAAGTAATAATTATCTAGAGCTGAAAGCAACTATCTTAAAAGATGTTCTTTCTTCCTGTGAATTCTGTGAGAATAGATGCAGAGCCAACCGTGATGAAGGAGAAGTTGGTAAATGTGGAGTTGATGATAAAGCGTATGTTAGCTCAGCTTTCATTCATATGGGGGAAGAAAGTCCTATTGTCCCTAGCGGTACAATTTTCTTTTTGGGCTGTACTATTGATTGTCAGTTTTGTCAAAACTGGGATATAAGTCACGAATTTGGATTTGAGAGAATTAAGGGGAGAGGAACATCAGCCATCCAGCTTGCACAACATTATTTCACTCTAGTTAAACAGAGTGCGAGAAATATCAACTTTGTTGGAGGAGAACCTACACCAAACTTACACGTGATTTTAGAATCTTTCAAACATACACAAGTTGATGTTCCAATGTTATGGAATAGTAACATGTATCTTACTGATATGAGCATGAAACTGATTGCAGATCTTTTTGATATTTGGCTACCAGATATGAAATATTCAAACAAAGAGTGTGCAACCAAGTACTCCAAAGCACCAAAATATTGGGAGGCGCTCCAAAGAAATATGAGAATGATTGAAGACAGAGGGTCTGGTGAGTATATAATTCGTCACCTAGTTATGCCAAACCACACAAAGTGTTGTTCTATTCCCCTTTTAGACTGGATCAATGAAAATCTTAATACACCACTTGTAAACATTATGGGTCAATATCATCCCGATTATATTGTTCTTCAAACTGATAGATTTCCTGAGATTAAGAGAAGAGTTTCTACTACAGAAATGTATGAAGTTCGAAACCACGCTGATAAAATAGGATTATACTGGAAGAGTGTTTCTTAGTCTTCTTCTTATTGGATACTCATATCCCATAATAGACGCTTTGTTGTTGATCTTTCCCATTTATTTAAAGCACTTCTTGCAGCTATAGTTTCAGAGAGGAATTTATGTTGAAAATCAGCTATAAAAGCTATGAATTTCTCAATTTCAGTTATTTTGTCTAGTAATGCTTCAGATATATAAAATGTAATGGAAAATCCTGGTTCTGGTTCCTTTTGAACAATTCCTGTAGCTTCGTAAAGTGCTACACTTAGTCGTTTGAGTAACATATCATCAAAAGGATCTCTAAGATCAAAAATCAGTGAAATCAGACTTGAATTTCTAGTTTTCTCGATAAACCCATTTTTAAGTGGAAATTGCTTCAAATCCATATCTCTGCAATCTTTACAGATTACACAGGGATAGTTAATTTCCCTATGGGGGCAAATATACCTTTCAAGTTTCATAGCTTGCCTGATTTTTTCCTTATCTTCTAAAAACTCAGGTGAATGAGAACTCATACAAGTAACCAAAAGTGTTTTACTGTTTTATATTTACTGTTAGATGTAATCAAATTTCAAAAACATCCTCAGAAATCTTCTTCATCTCACCATTAGACCACTTAATTTTCTGCTCTGGGAATGCTGAAAGAATTGAGGAAATAGTCTCTTTTAATTCCCAAAAATATCGGAAATTCTGTTCAGGTTTCTTCTTAAAAATTGTTTGTATTTCTTGATTGCTTTTCCTGTAACTTCCCAACATTGTTATAGCTTTTTGTTTTGAACTTGTCCCCTTAAGCTCTTCTTTGAATGAAGATTGCCATCTCTCAGTTTTATTTTCCTTCTCTAAAGCAAATTTAAGTTCTATTATCAATAGTTCTAAATCAGCTCTCAGTTTCCAAAGGATATCATTAATTTTACTGCTAGATAAACTCGATATATTGTCCAATAAATCGTTCAATACTTTCGTATAATTGCTAATATTCTCTTCTAAATTTATTTCCAATTTATCTAGATTATTTACCATAACATGCTTGAAATTTGAATGACATATAAAAAAATGGTGTTTGGAAACAAACGTTTAAATCAGCCTGATTTCAATCAATTCATTGATGGCTGTCAAAACTCACTTTGGGATAGATTTCATTATTAATGAAGACGAAATTTATCTAGATTCTGCAACAGTAGGAAGACTACCTCAGTCCTCAGTATCAGTCATGAGTGATTTTTATTCCAATTATGGAGGAGGGATTAGCAGGGGTACACATAAAATTGCAATCAATGCTAGTCGTACACTAGAAAAATCTCGTTTAATCATCGGAAATATCTTCTCTGTTGACAAGTCACATGTCTCTTTTCTACCATCAAGAGAAACTGCTATGCTTAACGCACTTTTTTCTCAAGGGTTCGATAAAGAAAGTGAAATTATTGCTAGTTCTCTCGATGATCATTCAGTAATAACTCCACTCTTGAATTTGAACAAATTCTGTGGAACGCAACTAAACTTTACAGGAATAGAAGAAGAAATCGATTTAGTTTCTTCTATTCAAGCAAAGATTGATTCAAAAACAAAAGCAATTGTTCTGTCATCTCTAACTCTAGGAATGGGAGTTCAAAGAGATTGGAGAAGTTTATCTCAATTAGCAATTGACAATGAATTATTATTTATCTTAGACATATCAAATGGGGTAGGGCATGCATCCTATAATTTTGATAAGATTTCTCCACACATCATCATTTCATCAGGAGATATAGGTGCTCTTGGTCCTCATGGATCAGCATTTCAAATAATTTCAGATGGAATAGAGAAAGAATTCAATCCAGTTTTAATAGGTGGAGGGGCCGTTGTTTCCGTAAATGATTCTGACTATAGATTATCATCAGCTCCAAATAAATATGAACCAGGATCACTTAATATTGCCTCTATTTCTGGTTTAGCAAATAGTCTTCAACTGCTATCAAATGTTGGTTTTGAAAAAATCAAAAAACATGAGCAAGATTTAAGGAAAATCCTTAATGATGGCCTCAAAAATATTAACAAGATAGATATTGTTGAGAAAGATGGTTTATCATATGGTCCTGTTATTTCATTCTTTAGCGAAGATATTGATGCTCATGATATAGCAATCATTCTAGAAGATCTGGCTAACATTTATGTTAGAAGTGGAGCATTATGTTCTCATCTTTTTATGGATGAATTAGAGCGAGAATCACTAGTTCAAGTTTCTACTCATCTGTATAACACAAAAGAAGACATCATTACTCTGCTAGAAACATTAGAATCAATAATGTTAGAAATATGAAAGAGAAAATCATAGGTCACCTTAGCTTCTCCTGGCATCGCTATTGCTTTACCAAATGCCTTACGATCATCCTCTAGATTTTCCCTAACTTCTTATATTCTTATTAGTATTCAAACTTTTTGATTTCATAGCAAGGAAGATTTTAAAATCTACTATGAATAAACTTAACAGAACCATGACGATTACTACAAGATTTGGAATTGAGTTTAACCTAAAACCTGACCAAATTTATCTAGATTCAGCTACAATTGGAAAAATTCCTGTTTCTTCTATGAAAAAAATACAAGAATATTACAAAAACGGAGGAGGAGCACCTGTTAGGGGGGTGCACAGTGAAATTTCTTCTAGTAATCGACTTCTGGAAAAAAATAGGCAATCACTTTCGAGGATATTCAATGTAGAATCAGCCCAAATTTCATTTTTTCCATCAAGAGAAACGGTTCTAACAAGTGTCTTTCATTCAATTCCGAATATTGGTGAAAAAAGAGTTGTTACTAGTATTCTAGAGGAGCATTCTATTTTAGCTCCAGCAATAAAGGCGAATAATTCTTTTGGAACAAAGATTGATTATCTAAATATCGAAGATGAAACAAACCTTGTTGAGAAAATTAGTGAAAAAATACATTCTTCAAAAGACATTGTGCTTCTTTCGTCTTTAACAGCTACTAATGGTGTGAAGAGAGAATGGAATAAGATAGCTAAAATCTGTAAAGAAGTGGAAGCTACATTCATTCTAGATATCAGTTATTCAGTGGGACATGAAAAAATTATGTTTGATAAAGAAAAACCAGATATAGTAGTATCTTCAGGATGCATGGGTGCTTTAGGTCCTGCAAGTACAGCATTCCAGATCACTAATAATGAAATTTATGATGAAATGGATCCTTTAATTGTAGGAGGAGGTTCAATAATTGCACTTGAAGAATATTCCTATCTCCTTAATTCTTCAGGTTCGAAGTTTGAAACAGGAATAATTAATGTTGCCAATATAAATGCAATGACTAATAGTCTAGAACTATTATCGAATTTCGGATTATCAAAGATTCAGGAGCATGAGAAAAAATTACATTCTAAGCTAAGAACTGGTTTAGATAACTTTCCTTCCATTAAGTTAAACAAAATTGAGGGAGCTGAATATGGACCAATTTTGTCATTTGGTAGTGAAAAAATTGAAGCACACGATTTGGCTATGGTTCTAGATGATATGAAAAATATACAAGTAAGAAGTGGGGCTTTGTGTTCTCACCTGTATATGTATGAACTTAAATTCAATGACATAGTAAGAGTATCTACTCATCTTTACAATACTGAGGATGAGATAATAATTTTCTTGGAAACAGTTGATTCCTTAATAACAACATAGCTTGTGTGTAAATTAAAAAAGATTACATGGAAAGAATTAAAAGAAAGTTAGATTGTTTTTATCTAACTCTGGCACGCATAGTCTAGTGGTAGGACTCGACCCTCCCACGGTCGAAACCCGAGTTCGAATCCCGGTGCGTGCACCATGATTTTTTTAATAAGTGTGTATTTGTTACGCTTTTTTTTGACACAATAGACTAACTTTTAAAAGACAATTTACTAGTATTCATTGAACAGAAGGTGTAAATATGGCGAGATGCCCAGATTGCGGTGGCGAAGTAAAATACAAAGCTCCTTTTATGGTTTGCTTAGATTGTGGTCTTTCTTTCAAGAGAGGAGAGCTAGATAACGTTAAAACTACAGTTCGTAATGAACAGAAAAAAATTGTTGGTGAATCTACTGAAGAAATAGAAAGAAAAGATAGAGAACGTAAAAGAGCATATCATGACTGGTATATGAAAAAGGAGGACAAATAGTTGACTATTATTGCTCAACACATGAAATGTGATTTTAGAGATCGCTGTGCCTCCTGTAGTAAATATTTATGGTCACCTAAACAAACAGGAAGATATTTCTATTGCAGAGATTGTAAATCTGATATTCTCTGTGACCGTGGTTTAATTCAGAACTTCTCTACAGACAGAGATGGTATTATCCAAAAGAAAAATCTCTGTATGAAATGCAACAACGAAGTTGTGGAGAAAATGTGGCCTGAAGAAGCTTTAGAATTATAAAAAGAATAAAAGAAAAATGATCCTACTCGATGATAATATATAAACCAGGATCATCCATTATGTAAATTAGTTCATCTGGATTTTTAGACATATACTTTGAAATTGCTCTTCGTAGCGTATCTACAGGAGATTCTTCTGGGTTTTTTATAGGATCAACTCGATAGTACTTTCTCAATTGTTCAGCATCCCAATCTGAGATTATTTTCAGATTTCCTTCTCCAATCATCTTTACAATTCTCATGGTATCTACGGGTTTTTGGTTTCCTATTTTGAATGTCTCAGTTGTACAGTAATTATCTAAAATATACTCAAGTGCTTCTTGGAGAGGCATATCACCTGTTTCTTTCATTACTTGTTCGTAATTGGCGTTGCCTATACCATCTGGAAGAGGTGCAACCGCTAGAATTTCTCCCTTACCATCGTGTTTAACCGCATTCCAAGCAGCGTGGATTCCTTTACCAGCTTGATAGAGATTAATCCCCCAACTTTGCATTCCACTAACAACAATTCCTGCAGCTTTTGGTAATCGTAGAGTTCTCATCTTAACAATATGTTGTTTTGCTTCATCGTGTAATTCCACTAAATCTCCAGTACTAATATAGACTATCTTTCCTTCTGTAACTATGGTATCAATGCCAAAAATTGTTACTTTTGTTTTAACAATGTTGACCATGTTTTTAATATCAGTAATTACTGGGTTTTCTTCTGTTCCTCCCAGTTTACAACCAGGATGGAAACCTAATTTTCTGTCAAACATTTTAGGATGGTTTTGCCTTACAGTGTTTCTACTAGCAATTCCAGGACATATTTCTTTAATAGTTCCTGCTACACCAGCGAAATAGTGTAATTCACTATCAGTTATCGGAACTAATATTGAAGCTTCAAAGGCTAATTTATCAAATTCCATGGGAGTTCCTGCATCACTTTCACCAACATAGACGCCTTCAATATCACAATCATGTGAAACTATTTGTGATCTATATTCTTCAGAGATTTGCTCTCCAAGAATCTTTGTAAATTCCGACTCCTTTGGAAGTCTGTGTGTGCCTGTAGCTATTAGAATTCTGATATCCTCTTTCAAAACATTCAGAGAAAGGACTTTTTCAATCATTATAGGCAAAATTATTTTAGTATGATTATTCGGTCTTGTGTAATCATCAACTACAAAAACAACAGGTTTACCTTTTTGATATTTCTGTTCAACAAGTTTATCAAAGGAGAGGTCATATCCCAATGGATCGGATAATTTTCTCAGTAAAGCTTCCTTAACTGTTCCTTCAAACATTGGGGTTTTAGAAAATTCTGGTGGATGTAAAAATTTAGTTTGATTTTTATATTGACTTGGTACAAATCCATTAATGATTTCTGTGCCCCATGATATAGGCGTATTATCCAAATAATCTGTCATAAGCTTCCCACCTACAAAGTGTATATAAAATCTATCCTTTGGACAAAATTTTGTTATTCAGCAATTACTTTTTAACTATCTTTATTATTCCAACTTCATGGTAATCCATGAGGTAAATTTGCATCCATCTAGAAGAGCAAATATACGCGTTTTAGTGGTAGCTAATCTTATTTCAGGATTGATTCATGGTTTCTATAATGTAATTTTACAACCTTTTATTGTTAAAATGATTGAGTCAACTGGAAGAAATGTTAATCCTGAAGAAACTCTTGGTTTGATCATGACTGCAGCAGCTCTTATCCAAATTATACCGATGATTTTTGCTTCAAAAATAAGTGACAAGATAGGTAGAAAAAGAGTAATTCTTGGAAGTTTTATCTTTCTTCCAGTTTCAATGTTATTATTTGGTACTTCAGGGCTTCTTTCCACAAAATATCCATTTTCCTACTATTCCTTTGGAGCAAACTTTCCTCTAAAAATAGCTAGTTTTTCTGAAATCTCAATAACTAGTTTTCCTATAACTTACGCACTTGCTGTAGCATTTTTGGGATTATCTTGTGTATCTATTTCATTTGGCTTTGGTGATCCAGCTGTGAGCGCTTTAGTGGCTGAAAGTGCAGAGAAAAAGAAAACAGCATCCTCGTTCAGCATTATCAATTTAGCATTTTATGCAACTGGTTTAATAGGACCTTTAGTTATTCGTGTTTTGACTGATAGAATTGAAATATGGGTATATTTCTATGTTCTAGCGGTACTACGACTGATTATGTTTCTTTATCAGCTGATCGCTTTGAAAGAACCCCACATAATCAAAGACTATACTTCAAGCATATCCAAACAGTTCGTACAATCATTGATAGCAATTTATCAAATGTTTCTACAAATGTTCAAATCAATATTTCTCTATCTCTCTATTCCCTACTATTTCATAAAGAGAAGAAAAAAACAATCAGTAAGAAGCGATTACTACAATGAAGTTGAAACAAACCTAACTCTATTTAGAGATATATTTCGTAATCCAGGAGTTCCTTATGCAATTGCATTTTTCATCTTAGATGCTTTAACATGGGGATTAAGCATTAGCATTTTCTGGGGAAGTTTGGTTACTCAATATGATTTTAACGAAGGCAATATAGCTGTTCTTCAACTTGCTTTCAGTGTTAGTACATTATTAATTTTTATCCCAGTTACTAAAATATCTGATAAATTGAAAAAATCAGAGCTTTTACTTCTGAGTCAACTTACAGGAAGTTTATTCTTCACGTCTAATATTATAGCGTATTTCACTCTTCCTCAGTATAGATTGTATATAATCATGATTGGTTGGGTAGGAATGGGTGCAAGTGTTGCATTTTGGATGCCAGGAATAATGTCCATTTTAACTAATTTTGATAAAAAGCGAAGAGCTGAAACTTATGGTATGGTTCAAGGACTTCATCAATTAGGTTGGTTTCCAACAGCTATTCTTGCTGGAGTGATTATTTCGAGAGTCAATTTTCTAGCGGTTTTTATTATCAGTATGGTTCTCCTTCCATTCAACCTTCTAATGGCATGGAAGTTTCCTGTCAAAGAAGAGAAAGAGGATGAAGAAAAAGCAGTTGAAGATTAATTACTTCAAAATGGTCTTTTAAGGTTAAGTACACTTAATTTCTCATTCATTTTAACAGCTACCCAATTTAGATACTGTTTAATTTCTTCCTCTTTTCTTTTATTGTAATAGAAGTAGCCTACTAACCAAAAATCACTTTCTTGTTCAGATAGTTGTTTTAAGAACCATCCTTCTATTAACTCATTTGTATCGATATCTAGGTTTTCTAATCTGATCCTTTCCTTCTTTGACAGAGACGATTTAACGAATATTTCACTGTCTATTGAAAATGCAGTTAATAATTCTGAAAACAACACAACACTATCTTTTTCTTGTAATTCAGTACTTTCTAAAAATGTGAATACTTTTCCTTGGTCTATATCACCAATGAAAAAATCTGCAACATAAATGCTTTCGGATTCTTCAAGAATCATCAGTTTTTGTCGCAATTCATCCAAGAATTGAGGAGCTAAAATTTCTGTTGGAAAATTTTGGGTGTACTTTGCTATTGCCCTTGCTCTTCCAATGATTTCAGTTGGAGGGTCAAAAGTTTCAAATGAGATATACTTTGATAAAACACTGAAGATAGCTTGTCCTTTTTTCTCCAAGTACTCGTTATTATCGAACAAATCAGTGAAAAAAACAATTCTAAGCGGATTTGATTCTCCCAAAGGTGAATAAAGATAAATCTTTATGTCTTCTAAAGCTGCATTAACTAGTCCTCTTTCACTTGCAGTACACTCACTAACAAAATTATTGAGCGCACTTATCATTGGCCAGATTAAAAATTCACTGATTTGAAGAGTGTTATCTTGATAGATGGTTCGCCCTAGACCTATCTCAATATCTATGAATGCCACTAAGTGAATCATTGCAGTATATTCATTCTAATGTTCATAAAACTATCTCTACTTTTAGACAATTACAATAAGCTTATTAATAAAAAGTCAAACTTTAATAAAAACGCCGATGATACTATGCAACTTGAAACCTCTGCAGGCATTGTAATTTATAATTCTGGCCGCTATCTACTGCTCAACTATGGACGAAGTAGGATTACAGAGAACAGGTATGGGTTGACCAAAGGTAGGATAGAGGGTAAGGAAACAGTTATTCAAGCTGCTCTCAGAGAAGCATTTGAGGAGACAGGAATAGAAGATATATCCGTTTTGGAAGAGTTTCAACATAAAATTACTTATTATTTCTCAAGAGGTTCTCATAAAATCAAAAAAACAGTCATTTATCTGATAGGGATATCATCAACATCTGAAGTAAAAATCTCAAAGGAACATATAGGATTCTTGTGGTGTACTTATGAAGAAGCTTTGAAAACTTTAACTTTTGAAAACACGAGAAAAGTTATAAGGGCAGCTGAAAGGTATTTACGCGAGAACGAACTTGCAAAAGAACCTTCAGAGGGTAATTAATTGGTAATTTCTGAAAAAGACCTCTTAGCCAAGGCTCCTATTATCAAAAAGCCAAAAACACTCAATCCCTTGGGGGCAATAATTTTTGCAGCACTTTTGGGAGGAGGACAAGCTCTAATTCGCAATAGTTTTGTAAGACACAGAATACCTGTAGGTTTGGGAGTTTTAGGAGTTACATTGGTAATTATATCAATATTTTTTGTCTTAGCAGCTGTATCTTTATCTGCAAAAACAGCTCTTTTCACAGCAAAAATTGAATCTTCAAAAACAATTTATACACAAATTGCTCTTCAAATTATGTTTTTCTATATTGGATTTCTACCAATATATGGTTTTAGTATCGTTTATTTCGATAAAATACTTGCTTTATGGAAAATCCTGATTATAACATTTTCCATTTTGATAATTTTTGCAGCAATTCTATATTTTAATGTAAAGATTATGCAAAAGGATGAAGCAAAGCTTGGAGACTTAAAGAAACCCTTCTACCAGCCTAAGAAACTAGTCATAATAGTTCTGAGCTCTTTTATTCCAATAATAGCTACAGTAGTTGTAAGTCTAATATAACTAATTCAATTAATTGTTTTGAAACCTTGTTTAGCTAAATTCTCTTGTAAACTCTGAAATGTTTTAACTGCTGTATCAAAGTCTACTCTACTTGACACTGTTTCTACAGTTTTAATGGTTGCTCCAATGAATTTCCATAGTTCAACACTATAGACATAGGCATCTGGTTCTGGTATATGTAGTCCTGATCGATCATACACATATCCTGATCTTTGACCAAAAGATAACATTAGTATAAACCAATAATAGGGCCTAGGATCATCATCATCTTCAGATGGTTTAGTTAGGGTAATTGTTTCTTCAATTGTTCCACTTTTAGTCTGAGCTGATAGTTCCAACTTCTTTCTATTTTTATACACATCTGGTGGTGTTCTTCTAGAAGACATATAACAACATAATAAAATGTGACTTAATAGATTAAAAATCTAACGTATAAAAATGTGGTTTAAATACTGAAAACTTGATTTTTTTCTGATTGTTAGTAAATCCCCCTAGTATTTAAAAAGAGTTTAAATAATACGGAGGGATTAATGTATATCATCAGTTCATGAAAAGTGTTAGAGAGATGAATGACACTCCCTCTCCTTTGGAATTTCTATTGGTAGATTTAGACTTTTTTATTTGTGAAAAGGAGAATGAAACTGAAGAGCCTATTGTCAGAATAAGAGGGAAGACAAAAGATAATAAAACTCTAATCATCCATGTGACTGGTTTTTATCCATATTTCTATATCGATGACCTTGCAGAGACTACAAATGCGATTCAAAGTCTTCTTTATACTGAAAAGGAATTTGGTGATTGGATACAGGACCATTACCAGATTACTAAATACAAATATTATCAGAATAAACCAACCTTTCTTTACAAAATACTTGGTAGAAATCCTTGGCGTATTCATAAATATAGTAATAAACTAAAAGAAAAAGGGGTTAAAAGCTACGAAAAGGATATTTCTTATGTTTCAAGATTTCTTATAGACACAAATATCAGATGCCTTAATTGGATTGAAATATCAAATTATGAAGAGAAAGAATCTCATGAATTTGGAAGAGTTATAGAAACTGATTTTCATAATATTAAAAATACGGAAAAAAGAGAACCTTTTCAATTTACGATTCTTAGTCTGAATATTGTTATTAACTCATTGACAAAGGAAGGTAAGAAAATCCAGAATTTTTCCAGTATTCTAGAAGAAAGCAAACAAAGAATTATTACAGCGTCTCTAAGTTGGAGTCAAGATGGTGTAAATATAGAGTCTAAAAACTTCTTTCTTGAAAAAGAAGACAATGATTGTGAAAGAGAACTTATTAATAATCTAATCAATGAGATACACTCTATTTCGCCAGAAATAATTGTTACTTTTAATGGAAATAAAGTAACCTTACCTTATCTTATTGCTCGCATGGAAATTCTTGGGTTAGATTCAGAGAGACTTGGACCATTTCAAGATGCTAAAATCAAACCACCTGTAGGATATTTAGGCTATAGAATTCCAGGATACATTTCCTACGATCTTGTTAAAAGTACTCGATGGTTGAGAACAAAATCTGGCAAGAAAAATTTAACTGAATTCTCCAGAGAACTCCTGAATATTGAAAGAGAAGCTGACTATGATACAATTAATCAATATTGGTTTAATATCTACTTAAAGAATCAGAAGAAATATAAGAAAAAGCTTACTGATTCATGCACTTTAGACTCAAAAATAATCTATCATCTGTTTTTTGAAATGGGGATGCTAGAATGGGTTGAAGTTATAAAATATGTGGGTCTTCGCCCTTCTGAGGGGATTTACTCAACTCCAAGACACATAGGAGAATTTCAACTTTTTAGAGTTTTGAAACATAAAGATACATTAATACCGCATGAACCAACGAGAAAAGAATTAGCTTACAGAAAGAGCACACGATCAATGGCAATTGGAGGGTTTGTTTTAGTTCCGAAAGGTACTTTGCATTCCGCTGTATTAATAGCTGATTTTAGATCAATGTTTCCATCAATCATGGTTGCATTTAATATTGGAGGTGAAAGCTATGAAGGGTCCATGGCATTACCTGAGAAAAAGTTTCGTAACGAACCCGATACAGGGATAAGAGTGATGATGAGGGGACTTCTAGAGGAGAGAAAGGAAATTAAGAAAGAAATCTCTGATCTTGAAACATATCTTCGAACCTATTCGGATTCTGATAAAAAAAGAGGTTTGGAAAAAGAGCTCCGCAAATTAAAGACTAAATCAAGTGCTTTGAAAGTCACAGCTAACTCACTTTATGGTAGTCATAATTACGTAGGAAGTCGCTTCTATGATACTGAAATCTCTAATGCAATCACAAGTATTGCAAAGGAATATATTAAGAAAGTGGATAAATGGACGCAGGAAATATCTAATAATAAATGTCAGGTGATTTATGGAGATACAGATAGTATTTTTGTGAAACTTGCTGACACAGATACAATATTTAACCTAGCAGAAAAAATTAAGGAAGGGCATTCTTTTAAGTTATCAGATGTTCCTGAAGTTCAAGAATTATTGGAATTTTATGAGTCCAAACTTCCAAAAGAGATGGAATTAGAATTTGTTGATCTAGCCTTAAGAATTGTTTTTGCCCCTGAAACGAAGAAGAGATACAGCTATATCAGTGTTGTAACTGGTGACCTTACAATTATTGGTTTTGAAGCAATCCGCAGTGATACTTCGCCATTCGCAAAAGAAGTTCAAAAAGCTGCATTACAATGTGTTCTGGAAGATGGAGATCTTGAAAAAGCTAGAAAAAAAGTGATTGAGTTATGTCTTGAATTCAAGAAAATTTCTGGAGAAGAACTTATACAAAAAACAACCGTTTTTGGTCCCATCAGAAGGAATCCGAAAGATTACAAATCAAAAACCACTGCAATTGGTGCTCTCGAAGATTATTCTATTAGAATGGATCTAAATTTAGATGAAATATGGAAGGATTTTGAAAGATTTCCCTTCATAATTCTTGAAGGAAGCTCTTCCCTATACAAACGAGCTCAACATCCAACTCTCGTTGACGTTCAAAAAATCGACAAAGAGCATTATCTAGAAGAAGCTTTAAGGGATGTAAAGCGGATTGGTGTAAAAGTGGAACTTAAAGATATTCAAACATCAAGTCAGAAAACTCTTGATTTCTCTTCATCAACATCTAACAACAAGGTAAGTAAGAGGTAAGTTTTCTTATTGTTTAGCTCATAGTTCTTCTAATTCCTCATATAGCAGGGATAATAAGGTATTGACTTTATTCCTCTGTTGCTTATCTTCAGTCATTTTTTTTACTGCATTTAGAACTGAAAGATTAGAAAAAAGTAAAATTAAGTTCCAGAGTTTATCATCCATGTCTAATCCATAGTCAGTCTTGAGGGAGTTCATAGATTCATGGGTTAAATCAATCATATTCTTTATTACTGATGTTAGACTTTCAATTTTAAACTCATTCAAATCTGTAAAAACCTTATCTGCCATTTTTCGAACAATTCTCTGCACAGGTCTTTCAGGTAAAGGAACCCTTGATTCCAATTCTGTGAGTTCCAATTCTTCAAGAGGAGCCCAAAGAAGAAGATTTATCGCATCGGGTTGATAACTTGCACGATAATACTTTATAGTTTTAGCCATATTCTTGATTTTTTCTTCCCTGACTACATAGATTAATTTTGATTTCTCAAGAATCTGTAAATGATGATAAACAGCTTGAGGAGTACTGTTAATTTTGTTAGCTATTTCAGATAAGTTGAGCTCTTCCTTAGATAAGTGTTTCAGAATTGTTATACGTTTATTTGACCCTAAAGCTTTACTAATATCAACAGTTTCTCCCTTTCTCAATTTTATGATATTCAGACCTTTACTCTCGGATTCATCCTTTGACATATTAAACGTAACCATGAGTAATTCATTCTCATCTTTTTTTAGTTTTTGGTATAAGTCATACAGAAATGAATAACAAGCGGTAAAAAGAGTGAAATTCTATTTTTTAAGAATAATCATCAATAAAATTTGGAGATGTCAAATCTATAAATCAATAATCGACAGATTTATAGTTAAACTTACTTCAATTAACTCGCTTATCGGCGAATAATGTTTAAGTGGTTCAATTGGCATTGTTTGAAGCAGAATTTTATGAGAAAAGAGATGGTAAGAAAGTTCAGTGTTTGTTATGTCCAAGAAACTGTATAATTCAGTCTGGAGAATTAGGTGACTGTCAGGCGAGAAAAAATATTGAAGGAAATTTATATGCACTTGGATACAATAGATTTACTTCAGTTCATGCTGATCCTATAGAGAAGAAACCAATCTATCATTACAAACCAGGTTCTTCAACAATGAGTTTTGGAACAGCAGGATGCAACCTTCATTGTGCCTATTGTCAGAATTGGAGTATCAGCCAAATTTCAGCTGAGAGCAATAATTTGATTCAAATTACACCTCAGAATGCTATCGATATGACTCGAAAAAACAAATGTGGAACAATTGCTTATACTTACAATGAACCTTTGATTAACTTTGAATGGATACGAGACACAGGCAAGCTAGCTCATGAAAATAATATAGGAAATGTTCTTGTTTCTAATGGAATGATTAATGAAAAACCACTTGAAGAATTGTTACCAATTATTGATGCGGTTAATTTTGATATCAAAGCCTTTACTGAAGATTTTTATAAAGAATTAACAACTTTTCCTGCTCTGAAATATGTCAAACAAAATGCTATCAGAATGTGGAAAGAAGGTATTCATACTGAATTAACCATGTTACTTATACCCGATTACAATGATTCTTCTGACGAAATACAACAATTTTCACAGTGGGTAATTAATGAACTGGATGAAAATGTGCCTGTTCATTTTAGTCGATTTTATCCTCATTACAAAATGCAACATGTACCTCCAACTCCAGTTGATACGGTGATTGAGGCCAAAAGAATCGCTGAAGAAGAAGGCCTTAACTTCGTTTATACTGGAAACCTTCCTTACTCTGAAATAAATACAACTTTTTGCTTAAATTGCGGTAAAACCTTGGTTGAAAGGTTATCATATAATGTCAAAATCAAACAACTCTCAAATGGTGGAACTTGTAAAAGTTGCGGAAAACAAACATCGATAAGAGTATAGTATTAGCTAGTTTTTCCCTCGTTGTTTTACAATTAAGTTTATATTATGATATTAGAACAGAATGAACGTATGTTGGACATTTTAGAACACGCAATCAACAAAGTGTCTCTCTCTTCGAAAGATTTTCTAGACATAAGATATGCTTATGCAATGGGAGAATCTTTCACAGTTAGAAACGGCAGATTTGACAGTGTCAGTAATCAAACTACAGGAGGTATTGCAATTAGAGCATTGATTGACAGTGCTTGGGGTTTTACAACTATTGTCAAAACAGATAAGGAATCAATTTTGAAGGCTGCTGAAAAGGCTGTGAGAATGGCACGAACTGGTTCAAAATATACCAAACAGGAAAGAAGCATTAGTGATAGCTGGGTATTTGAAGGAAAGGGAGCAACAACTATTGAGATAGATCCTCGAACGGTAGATAAAGAGGTCAAGTTTGAAAAAGTTGTTAAAACAGAAAAAGCAGCTAGAGAGTATTCTGATTCAATTGCTGAATCTTCCTCAACTTATCAAGAATCCCATGGAAATGAGATTATTATTAATAGTAAAGGGACCAAAGTTGAAAATGAAACTCACGTTATACGACTTATGAAAAACGTCATAGGAAGAGAAGGAACAAAAATGCAAAGTGTTTTTGATTCTACTGGTGGAGCCGGTGGTTGGGAGCTGATTGAGAAATGGGACCCTGAAGAAGAGGGGTTAAAAGCTGCAGTTATGGCTGAAAAACTATTAATAGCTAAGGAACCTCCATCAGGAAAAATGAATGTAGTTATGGACCCTTCGTTAACTGGTGTTTTTATTCATGAAGCTTTTGGCCACGCATGTGAAGCTGATGCCATTATAGCTAAAACATCAGTTCTTGAAGGAAAGATTGGTGAAAAAGTCGGAATTGAAGAAATAAATGTTTATGATGATCCCACAGTCAAAGGATTAAGGGGGTCATTTGCTTATGATTCAGAAGGAACCAAAGCTCGAAAACGAGTTCTTGTCGAGGGTGGTATTCTTAAGGAGTACTTCCACACTTTAGAAACTGCAACAGCTTTAGGGATGGAGCCTAATGGTTCTGGGCGAGCGATGAATTTTAATGTGACACCTCAAGCTAGAATGGGTAACACATATGTTGAAGGAGGAGAGATGACAATTGATGAAATTGCTGAAATCGCTAAAGATGGAGTCTATTTAAAAGACTCTTATGGCGGTTACGTCATGCCTGCTAAAGGACAATTCTACTTTTCTTGCCAAATGGGATATTTCATTGAAAACGGTGAAATAACAGATATGATGGGTAATGTTGGTATGTCAGGAATGACATTAGAAGTACTACAGAACACCTTTGCAATTGGGAAACCTTGGGAACCTGCGTTTCAGGGTACTTGTGGAAAGGGAGGCCAATGGGTCCCGGTAACCGGTGGAGGTCCGAATCTGGCCGTTTCCAATCTTGTTGTTGGAGGTACTGAATAATGTCTTCTGAAGAAAATCTTCACGATCTAGCTGAATATGTTATCAAATTTGGTACTTCTCTTGGTGCGGATCAAGTTGAAGCCTATACAATATTTGGATCTGTAAAAAGTATTCAGATTGAACTTGGTTCTATTAGACGTTTTACAGATACTAGCAATTCTGGTTTAGGAATTCGGGTTATAAAGGATAATTCAATAGGGATGGCATCTACAACCATTTTTACAGAAGAATCACTAGAAAAAACTATCAAGGATGCCTACTCTCTCGCAAAAGTAAGCCCTCCTGATCCAAATTTCAAATCTTTACCTTATGATCCTACAACAGCCCCAACAATTTCTGGTCGATTTGATGAAGCTGTAGCAGCTATATCTGTTGAAGAATTTACAAATCTAATTCTTGACTCCATTCAAAAAGCAACTGTTAGAGATGACGCAATTATAAGCGGAAATTTCAATGCGGGAATAGGAGAAAGATATATTCTAAACTCCGAAGGTGTAGACAGATTTGCATCCCAAACTTCTGTAAGTGGATATCTAGGTGTCAAGATACAAGATGGTGAAGACATAGGTAACGCTTATTATTATGATGCTGCAACCCAAATGAAAAATTTTGATCACATTAAAATTGGAACAGAAGCTGGATTACGAGCTAAAAAAATGTTAGGTTCTCAAAAAATCGAAACTACATCACTGCCAATCTTACTTGATCCAGATAGTGCTTATGGAACAATAAGTCCCATACTTTCTAGTGGAATTAATGCTTTCAGTGTCTTTAATAGAACAGCTTTCTTTGTAGATAAAATCGGTGATGCAATTGCTTCATCTAAGCTGACAATGATTGATGACCCATTTATTCCAGAAGGAACAGATTCTGCAGGTTTCGATGATGAAGGAGTTGTCCCTAAGAAACTTACGCTAGTTGAAAACGGCATTCTACGAACCTACATCACAGATTCTTATACAGCTCCTTTAGTTGGATTAGAAAATACTGGTCACGCATCAAGAAGTTCATTTGCTTCAAGACCACAACCAGCGCCTTACACAATGAAAATAAAAGCGGGTTCTGTTTCAAAGGATGATTTACTTGCAGATATGAAAGAAGGAATATATCTGATGTCTTCTTCTATTCATTCACGAGGAGATAATCCACAAGTCTCGGCTCAAATCAATCAAGGATTTTATGTAAAGGATGGAGAAATACAATATCCTGTTAAGAATGCAGTCATAGGATGTACAATTTTTGAAATATTTGAGAAAATCGAAAATATGAGTAAAGAGACGGAAAATCGCAGCGGACATGAAGCTCCCTGGATATTGCTTTCCCCACTTCGAGTGAGTGGAGGTAAGTAATTTTATTCAAAACAGAAAATTTATTGAATACATGGGAGTTTATCATCTAATGGCAAGAATAGGACTAGCAGCTACTGCAAATATTCTCTCAATTGGAGGGAATATAATTTTGATGACTTTGAAATTAGTAGTTGGAACTATTTTTGGATCAATTAGTTTGATAGCTGATGGTTTTGATTCAGTTCTAGATCTTGCGGGTGCATCTATAGCAGGAGTTGGAGAAAGAAGAAGCAGAAAGCCTGCAGATCAGGATCACCCTTTTGGGCATCATAAATTTCAGATGATATCAAGCTTAGTTATTGCTTCTACTATGTTTCTTTCTTCTTATTTTATTGCCGAAAATGCAATAATCAAACTTGCAGAAGGAATATCTTATGATTTAGAAATATGGATTCTTGTCGCTGCTGCTATTTCTTTCGTAGGTAAAATACTTCTTTACATTGGTGTTATGACAATTGGAAAGAAGCTAAATTCTGCTGTATACATAGCAAATGCCAAAAACTATAGAACAGATGCAATTTCCTCTGTTTTTGTAGGGTTTGCTTATCTTGGTGTCAAATTAAATGTTTGGTGGTTAGATCCTGCTTTTGCATTGGTCATAGTATGTTTAATTCTATACACTGGTTATGAAATAACTAAGAGTTCTCTTCCAGAGTTACTAGATAAAGGACCACCTCAGGAAATAATTGATAAACTAAGGAAAAAAGTGCTTTCTTTTGAACATGTAGAGGAAGTGCATATCATTAGGTTAAGGTCCGTTTTGGGTTCTTATACAGGAGACTTTCATATTTTAGTAAATCCAAAGCTATCAATCATTGAAGCTCACGATATTTCTGAAAAAGTTAAAGCCGAATTAGAACAAGATAATGATTTCAAGGATTTGATTATACATATTGAACCAGCTCTTCCAGAAGAGTTGTTGGAGTCAAGATAGTCTTTCTATTGTAAAGATCTCTTCTTTCTTTTCCAAGCCGTTAGTATTAAACCAATTTCACCGCTATGATGATTCAAATGATGAATGTATTCGTATAACCAATCTTCTACAGGGAGACTAAATTCTTTATACATTCTTGCTTCATTCAAATGTTCTTCTTTGAGATCTGCAAATTTCTCTTCAATCGCTATAAAAACATCATCATACTTCTCTATAAGTTCATCCAGAGTATACTGATCAATGCTTTCTTCAAAATGATAACCTTCTTCATAATTATTCATTATTACATTAGCTATCCACAACTGATCATGTATTACATGCTCTATTATCCACCTAACAGAATTCAACGATTCATGTATTTGCCATTCAAGAATGTCTTCTGGTAAATGAACAAGAAATTCACGGAATGAATCGTGAGCTTTTTTAATTATTTCTTGGTAAAAATGTATTTTAGAATTGGGTTGCATTAGTGTGTTAGGATTCACTTTGAATATTTAAAATATCTTATCTGTAAAAATTTAATCGCTATGAAAAATTTTTAATCTCATGATTTCAATAACATTCTAATGCTGAAGCAACACATTGATACTGATGTACTAATTGTTGGTGCAGGGCCCGCAGGAGTAAGCTTGGCTATTAATCTTGGAAAAAGGGACATTTCAACAATACTGATAGATCAAAAACCAAAGAAAAAAGTAGGTTACAAACCTTGTGGAGATGCTTTGAGTCCAAATTCAACAAGAAGATTATTTGAGCTCTCCGGGATAATGCAACCAAGAGGTGAAGAAGTTGCAGAGAATCTTGCTTCAGCACATTTTCGTCCTGTTCTGGATTTCGAATTATCTATAGATTTTACTTCACAGACCATTAATAGGTTAAAATATGGTCAAAGACTACTAAAATCTCTTACAGATTATGCAAGTGTAACCTTCAAACCAAATCATAAAGCGATTGAAACAATAATTAAAAATAACAAAGTAGTGGGATGCAAAATCCGACAGTCCAATGGTAAAATTAGCAGTATCTATGCAAAGATAGTTGCTGATTGTTCTGGTATCACAGGTATTGTTAGAAGAACCATTCCTGATTCAGTATGCAATAAGTTTTCAAAAAAACTTCTTAAAAGAGAAACTATTGTTTCTTACAGAGAGATTATCGAAACCTCCAAACCACATGATTATCAAAAACAAATGAGAATAGAGTATCATGATGAGATGCCTCCTCCTGGATATTTCTGGATTTTTTCTAAAGGAGAAAAGCAGCTGAATATTGGAGTTGGTTGGTTACTGAATGATAATAACAAAGATTCGAATACTAAAACCATTTTAGAAATACTTCGGAAAAAAATCTTCCCAGGTTCTAAAGTTTTAGACGGAGCAGGAGACACTCTTCCTGGTCGCTTACCACAATATTCAATGGTTTGTGATGGATTCATCACTTGTGGAGATGCAGCTACTCTTGTTAATCCAATAAGTGGTGAAGGGCATGGACCAGCGTTATTAAGTGCATACTATGCTTCAGAAATTATTGAGTTAGCAATAAGAAATCAAGATCTCAGTGAGAGTTTTCTCTGGAAATATAACATCAAAATATGGAAGGAGTATGGCTATGATGGAGGGTTAGGTATAGCGGTTCACAAGCTGCTCAATTCAGTTCCTTTCAGCGATTTTTCATTTCTTTTTGAGAAAGGTATTATCTCCCAAGAAGATGTAGACTCCATAATGTATTCAACAGCTGTTAAGTTACCTATAGTGCAAAAGGTCTTCAAAGGTTTAAGAAAACCCAAACTTCTCATTAAAGTTGCTAAAGGTTTACTTCTTGCAGAAAAAATAAAGAAACTTTCTCAAAATTATCCAGAAAAACCAGAAAAGTTTGATAGATGGGTTAAAAAAATTAAAAAAATTGAAAGAAAACGAATTTAAGCAGTAACTACTCTTCCGTCGCCCATATGGATTATTCGGTCACAAATCTTTGCTACCTCTAAATCATGAGTTACTAGAATAACCGCAGTATTCTTTTCCTTAGCAAATCTTCTTATTAAGTCAATAACTACTTGGCCCGTTTCTGAATCTAAATCACCAGTTGGTTCATCTGCAAAAAGGACAGCAGGATCATTAATCATGGCACGGGCAATGGTTACACGTTGCATTTGCCCGCCTGATAGTTTTATTGGAAACTGATTCTGAAATCTTTCTAAGTCAACTTCTTTGATCAATTCGATTGCCTTTGCTCTTGCTTCTTTCTTTGGTCTATTTATCATCAGAGCTGGTAACATAACATTTTCTAGAACTGTTAGCTGGGGAATTAGATTATAATATTGGAAAATGAATCCCATATTTCTTCGTCTAAACATCGAGACCTCTGCATCAGTCATTGTATCTATGTTTCTACCCAAAAGAAACACCGCTCCTCTATTTGGAGTATCTAATCCTGAAAGAAGATTCAGTAAGGTAGTCTTTCCACTCCCACTTGGTCCAACTAAAGCCGCCATTTCTCCTTTCTTAAGTTCAACATCTATTCCACGTAGAGCATAAACTGTTGACCCAACTAGACGATAAGTTTTGAAAAGTGCAACCCCTTTTAGAATTATATCTGAATCTACATGTATTTTTTCAACTTTTTCTAGAGCAACTTCAGTTGGAATAGTTTGGAAATATGCTAAATCACGAAACTTATCGGAGAAAAATTTCATTAACTGAATTTCTGCTAATGTTTTGATGAATATCAAAGATACATCTTTAACATCTTCAACTTCTCTTTCAGGAACATCCTTGAAATGATTTATGATATTAAGTAAGGTTTGATAATTTTGTTTCACTTGCGTTTGAAGATTATTCAATCTTTCAATATGTTCAGAACACTGCATGATTGAATCTAGAAGCATTAAATAATCTAATAATGGAGCATAGTCTAGTTTCTTAACTTCTTCAACTAGATCATTTCTTACTTGAGCAATTCTGTTGATTTGCTTTAATTGAACTGAAACTACCTGTTGTGTTGAAGAAAGCAAACCAAAAATCACTCTCAATGTCCTCCATAGTTTATTACTCATATTCTCTTCTAAATTCTTAATCTTTTTAGAATCTTGTAACAAGTTCTCAAGTATTGATATTGCTTCTTCTATGGATTTCAATATAGGTTTAAGATTGTTTGAACATGCTTTTCCAAATTGCATTATAAGCAAATTTTCAGCTATTAATCTGAGAGGAATATTTTGTTTTTTATCGCTTACTTCTCGCTTAAGGATTAGATCTGGAAACATAATAATGTCCGGATAATCTCTAGGAAAATCCCAAATAGCGATAAAGCTATTTAGCAAAACATCACTTACATGATAAATAACTCGATCATCAATATCAGCTGCTATTTCCACAATATTTTCTAACAAAGATTTGTCTTTTTCAGATGTTGAGCTTTTTACTAATTGAACAATCATTTTTGTTATATCACGAATCTCAACGTTTTTGCGGATTTGTTTTGCATAGAGGCCACATTCTTTTTTACAATAATCATGAATTATTTTCTCAACTTGGTTGACAACAATTTTTCTTTGTTCATCATTTTCAACTTCTTCAAGAGGAAAACTACATGTAAAAATAAGAAAAGTATTAACCTCAAGTACATCAATTGACATAGCTTTTAATTTATATTTTAGATATCTACGTACTCTTTTTGTAAATAAATCAAGTGAATCTCTATTTAGTTTGTTAATTAAAACACCTAGGGTAAGTTCCACAGTACCATAAGTTGGTATAGTTACATTTTCGTTCATTTTTTCACCTGCTTCCCATCATCGACAATCTCCCCATCTACAATGCGGATAGTTCTATGGCAAAATTTCGCTATATGTTCTGAATGAGTAACAACAAGAAACGTTTGTTTGTAATTTTCATTAATTGAAACAAATAAATTCATAATTTCTGATGAAGTATCTTGGTCTAAATCACCAGTTGGCTCATCACCAAGAATAATTGCAGGATTCATCAAAAGGGCTCTTGATACTGCTACTCTTTGTTGCTCTCCTCCACTTAACTCATTTGGAAGATGAAAAATTTTGTCACCCAGACCCATTTGTCTAAGCATCATTTTTGCTTCTTCTTCAGCTTCCAACTTAGTGATGTCAGTCAATAGTAAAGGCAGAACTGTATTATCTAAAGCTGAAAGGAATTCAAACAAATTAAACAACTGAAAAATATACCCGATATTATGAAGCCTAAATTCAGTTACTTCTGTATCTGTCAGTTGATTTATATCTTGATTGTTGATATAAATAGTTCCTTCTGTAGGATGGTCAATGCCACCTAGAAGGTTTAAGAGAGTAGTTTTGCCGCATCCGCTTGGACCCATGATCGCAACCATTTCTCCTTTTTTGATCTCTATATCAACACCTTTCAAGGCATGTACCTCCATTGATGTCCCTTCAGCATATTTCTTATGAAGGTTTTTTGTTTTTAGTATTATTTCATCACTCATTGTATCATCCTACATATCTTATTGCTTCAGCTGGAGTTATCTGACTCGCTCTTATTCCTGGAACTATTGAAGCTACAATAGCAATTCCAATCATAATGCCCGTATAAATCAATATTCTCCAACCTGGGAGAACTAAACTCCAATCATAGATGTTAGCAAAAGCCCACCCTAACATCAAGCTATTTAGGAATCCCATGACTAGACCTAGTATTGCTAGGATGAATATTTCGATCATGATTGTCCCAATGATTTGTCTCTTCTTGTAACCTATCGCTCTCATCATACCAATTTCTCTTCTCCTCTCCGCTACATTTCTAACTGCTATGATTATCATTCCAAGAGCTCCAACAATTAGACCAAATCCTACAAAGTATTGTAGGAAATCAAATGTTTTTACTTGGAAATCTACAAATTCCAACATAACTTCCCAAACATTATAAGCAGACGCTGCAACAAAATCTTCAGTTTGAACAAGCAGAGAATCGTTACCATTGAAAAATTCTTCAATACTACTTGCTATTTCTGTGTTTCGTCCATTTTTGAAATCCTCACTTGTACTAACTAAATATCTTGTATGTTTTGGATAAAGTGCAAAGTTTGGAATCAGTTTCGGATAGAAATCTGGTGTTATTAGAAGTGCAGGTAAACCTTGAGCTTGACTGAAAGGATATTGTCTAATATTTGCTAATACTATAACTTCAATAGGGGATCCAATAAAACTAGTAATGTTAAATATGTTACCCGGTAATAGAAAGGGGCTTGTGGTTAAGACAGTAGGTAGACCTTCCACATTATCAATTTCTGTTCCATTTCGGCTAAATTTAGTTCGATTGTAGAAGAAATCCCATATCTGATGGCTATATTCTCTTTGATAATTTTCAGAACCTCCTGGCTTGTAATTTCCAAAGAAAAAAGGTATAGAAGAATCAAGCATAAAGTCAAATCTGTAATCGTCCCCTTCCTTAAAGGTATCATTGTAAATCATGTGAACATATGTTGGAAAAATATCCGTAGGGATTTCAAGCTCACTTATTTCTTCATCTACTTGTATTATTGCAATTGTTGAATTAATTCCTTTAACATTAGTAATAGCTTCATCAATAGCATAAAGGTCTTGTTCAACGTTTACAAGCGTTTCATTGGTAATTGGAGTGTCTAACTCAATAAATATGCTTGCTCCTCCACTTAGAAACTCAACAGATTCTAATGTATTGTATGAATAAGTTGTTTGGTAGACAGCTGCAAATATATTCATTGTTAAAACAAGAGCAAAAATCCCAAAAGTCAAAGAGCTTCTCATGCTTTTAGAAGTCATATATTTGCTTGAAACTAAAGAAACTCCTTTTTTCAGACGTGTTCTATACAAAACTGTTCTGATGAAGTTAGTTACTGATTTTAAATTCACTCCAACCCAAACAATAGATCCTAAGGCTAGAACAACTGCAAGAGTTACTAGAATCTTACTATTTTCTCGAACATCCTTTAATTGAGGCACACTGAATATTAACATGGCTATTGAAATACCAATAAAAGTAAGACCGATACCATTCCCTAAAAATTTCTTCGAAAACAAATATCCAAGTAATAAGCTTACACCTATTAAAACTGCAGCTGCCGCCCCCATAAACATCCATTGCTCTATCGCAGAGTCCCATCCTGCTTTTGTGAAAAATGAATCATAAACAACAAACTGAGCTGCAAGGATACCAATCCCACCTAAAAGAAAAGCTAATCCAAGCCCTAGGGTAATTTTTCCTGTTTTCTTTCTTCCTACTTTTTTTATTCCTCTAATTACCTCTATTACATCTATTCTAGCTGCTCTTATAGCAGGAAATACACCAGCACCTACGGCTAGAATAAGTCCAAGGACAATTGAATAGACAACTGCTCCTATTGTTACTGTGGGCTTTAAACCAATTGCTCCATCAAAGAATGTTTTACCTATACGATTTACTAAGAAAATTGACATCCCATATCCTCCCCCAACTCCCAAAAGAGAACCAATCAAGCCTAAAAGTGTTGATTCTACCATAAATAATCTTACAATCTCTCTCCGTCTAGCTCCAATTGCTCTTAAGATTCCCAGTTGTTGTATTCTATCCTCTACTTGTATAAGTTGAATATTTACCAAGAGTAAAATTCCTGAAAATATAATTAATGCTCCAAAAAGATTGAAAGCTAGTAGAACATCAGCTAAAACTTCATCTGTTACTTCTAAAAGCAAAGCTCTAAACGCTACTATTATCAAGCCGTTATTTTCTGCATCAAGAATCAATTTCAATTGTTCCTCTATATATACTGCATAGTCATTATCAATTGGATTCTCATCGTGATTAGAACTTAATGCAATATTTAATTCTGTAACCTGATTGGGTGCAAAGCCTACTATAGATCTAATATTATCGATACTTGTCCAAATTACTCTCCCGCCTAATTCTTTTCCCTTCCCCTCATTATTGAGAAAACCTACTACTTGCATATCATAAGTTTTGTAATCAAATATAAGTCCAATAGGATCAAACTCGCCTATTCTTATTTTGATATTCGACCCAACTGTAATGTTCAAATCATCTTTCAGATCAGGACCTAGTAAAACATGTGATTCATTTGAAAAAAGTTTTATTAAATCAAGCCTTCTCATTTCCGTGCCATTTTCATCATAAAACTTACCAAATACTGGATCCTCATTTAATTCTACACCTGTAAAACTTACACCCTTTTCTAAATCACCTGATTCAAGATTATAAACAGCTACATCTTGTGATATTCTAGCATTAATGGCTGCATAATCAATACCAGAATTATCAATTGTATCAATGATTGATTCGTAATCGTTAATCGGTAAACCAAATCCACTGATTATTATATCATTCTCTCCTATAGCATCTGTAAAGAAGTCTACAGCTGTTGCAGTAAAACTAGTAATTGTAATCTGTACTCCCACCATTAGAGATACACCAAGAGCAATGGCTATCAAAGTACCTATGTTTTTTCCTAATCTTCTTTTGAAAGTTTTCTGCATTAAATTGTTAATATAACTCATGATTATTCCTTGCCTTGGATTCGTAATTATACGTTGTGTAGACTAATTCAGATATATAAATCATCTTTTATATAAAAGAAAATCGACCTCTTTACATTACTAATATGTTAACTAAACATTCTTAAAATGTTATATTGAACAAAAGATTATGACAGACATTTATCAAACGAAATCACCTTTTGAAGGAGAAAAAGTTAGATTAAGACCTCTAGAAAAAAGTGATTTGGAGGATATTATGAAACACTGGAATACTTATGAATCACGTGTTGGTTTAGGAACAGTTATTCCTATGTCTTCCATGATGGAGGAAGAATACATTCAATACTCTCATGATATAGCTAAGTCAGGAAAAGGTTATAATTTTGCTATAGAAACAATAGAAACAAAGGAATTTCTAGGTACATGTGGTATTCAAGAAATCAAGCAAGTGAACAGGTCTGCTTCTATTGGTATTGGAATACACAACCCAAAAAATCACAACAAAGGATATGGAACTGACTCAATGATTTGCTTACTTAAAGTTGGTTTTATGGTATTGAATTTTCATAGATTAGAATTGTTGGTAATGAATTATAATAAAAAAGCAATCCACGTTTACGAGAAGATTGGTTTCAAAGGAGTAGGTTTGAAAAGAGAAGCACATTTTCTTCAAGGCAAATATCATGATGTATATATAATGGACATCCTAGCCAAGGAATTTGAAGATTTACATTAAATTAGTTTTTTTATCTACCCATTACACAAGTTTTTTAATTAAGTGTGAAAACAAAAATTTGTTCGAAATGAATATTATTTCTGCAGAGAATAATAAGGAATCTAAGTCTCCAATTAAAATCTGGGTTCTAGTTTCAGCTACTGGTTTAGGAGCATTTCTTGCATCTCTTGATGGAACAATTGTATTCATAGGTTTGAAAACTATTAGAGATAGTCTAGGAGTTTCACAAAACGCAGTCCAGTGGATTATCTTAAGCTATCTATTAACCATGATAGCTTTTACAACTATTGCAGGAGATTTAGGTGACAGGTTTTCCAATAAACTGGTTTTTCAAATAGGGATGGTTATATTTTCATTGGCTTCTCTTCTCTGTTTTTTTGCTAAAACGCTCCTTGCTTTGGTTATTTTCAGAGTATTGCAAGGAATAGGTGCTACTGGTTTAGTAGCTAATGGTATGGCCATAATTACTAGATTTACAACAAAACAGAACAGAGGGTTAGCAATTGGTTTGAATTCCTTAATTATTGCATTAGCTCTATCTATAGGACCAATTTTGGGAGGTGTTATCACCGTTTATCTTCGCTGGGGATGGATATTTTTGATTAATGTTCCTATAGGTATAGCAGGATTATTCTGGGTTCAATTTATTATCCCTAAAACACCTCCAATTGAAGAAACAAGAAGAAAATCAGATATTCCAGGTTCTACATTTTTAGCATTCGCTCTCTTTTTAATGGTGTTTAGTTTCAGTATCTTTGCAAGCATTTTTGACGAAGTGAGTCTTTTTGGTAATTATACTGCCTTGTGGAGTGGAATATGTTTAGGAATGAGCATATTATTGTTTATAGCATTTATTTTATGGGAAAAAAGAACGGATAATCCTTTGGTGGATCTATCTATGTTTAAGAATAGAAAATTCTCGGTTGGTATTTTCTCAGCCGTATTTGCTTATCTAGGGCTGTGTGTTATCATCTTTCAGTTGCCATTATTTGTTCAAGATGTTTTAGGTTTATCTCAAATAGAAACAGGATTAATTATCTTAGGAACGCCTATAGCTATGGCAACAACAGCTGTTATTTCTGGATATTTATCTGGTAAAATTGATGCGAAATATATTACTACACTTGGAATTGGTACTATGACTCTTTCTCTAGTGTTCGGAGCGGTTTTTGTAAGAGCTGATGTAAAGAACTGGATTCTTGTGATTATAGCGATTATTATTGGTATTGCACTAGGAGCCTTTATTGCGCCTAATAATACTTCGGTAATGTCATCATCTCCAGAAAATAAATTAGGTGTTGCGAATGGTCTTCTCAGCTTATCTACTAATGTTGGATTTAGTTTAGGAACTGCTTTAGCAACAGCTGTATTCGTATATAGTCAAAATTTTTTCCAAAGAAGAAATGGTGGAGACTTAGCTGATGTTGTTAATTATGTACCTGCAATGAAAGTTCTTTTTGCAGTGTTTGCAATTTTCATGCTCTTTGCTACAACATTCTCTTGGTTCAGAGGGCCAGATCCGTTTAAGAGGAAAGATTAAATCTTACAAAAGTTTACAACAAGTTTTATTGTTTCTACTATATCATCAATCTGAAGTAAACCTGCATTAGCAT
>JAUWEG010000194.1 GCA_030608385.1 Candidatus Heimdallarchaeota archaeon | reverse complement strand
TCTTATTAGGAATTTTAAACATTGGAAGAATTCTTTCCTTCCGTTTTCTTATAATAAGTATACATGTGATTGTCCATAGAATTGCCATCGCAATCGAGATTATTATGAAGTTTATGTTACCTCTTTCTAGCAATTTTAGTTTTATCCCAAATATTATTTTAGACCCTGACTCTATGGTGGAACCTGCTATTACATAATGTTTTAATCTAAAACTCAAAATTATTGCTTGAGTTGAAATAGCTAAGGTTCCTATGATCCATGTTTCACCAGTAATTTTACCAAAAAGCAGCATACCTATACCAAGAAAGAGTACTATCATTCCGATACCTGGATATGGGATAATAAAACCAGTGAGTACAAAGAAGATGAAAACTGTCTTCAAATTATCGATTAGATATTTCTTTTTCACCATTTTTTGTTTTTCTTCTCTATATTTTTTTGTATAAAGAGTTGCAGTTGTAATTAGAAAAGATCCTAGTAATAGCCATCGGATTATTCCTTCTATAACTAGAAATTCCATACCTTGCTTCCACATATCAGCAATTACCTTTGTGAAAATTGTATATGGTAAAATAACTTGAACAACCCAAACAAGAAAAATGAACCAGTATAATCCCAGAATATACTTTTTTGCATTTTCTCTAATATCATATTTTGAAAATCGATTCTTTATTTGTTGATAAATAATCCATACAAACATATTCAAACCGAATAAAGTCCCCACAAAACCAGTACCCATGTTAGCCACAGAAACACCCAAAAATATGGCGGTTCCTCCTCTAAGTATCAAATAATAAGGGTGTAAGAAGAAGCTTGTTAAACCTAGAGTAATTATTGCAATGAAACTTATTACTATAAGTGAAGTATAAACTATTTGTCCGAAGGATGCCTCTTTTGAATAATCTAACATATTGTTATCGCAAAACTGTTTGACTGAACCAAAACTTTGTTCTATTTCCTCTAGACTGTTCAATTCATTTTCAGGAATGTATTCAGTTAAACTAATTGCTACCTCATCTAGCACTGATTTAATTTGACTATTTGAAATTCCTCTTCTAATAAGCTCAATAGATAGCTTACTTAGATATTTTTTCTTAATTTTTTCAGAGTTATTTATCCTTATGGACATGATATTATCGATCCCTGCAGTGTGATGCTCTAACTATACTATTTAGTAAAAGGTATATATAACTTTTTCGACTTAATTGTAATAATGAAACGATATAATGAATATCAAAAGGGCTCAAAACGATTATTTCTGAACAAAGCAATCAAAACAATAGTGAATTAATCTTGGTGAAAATTTCTTTATTTGTCTCTTTTCTTTTATACTAAATCCACATTTTAGAGATTTGATTTGTGATGTAACTGCTTTTACTGCATCTTCAATTTTTCCTCTTTGGATGATTGTATGGTAGTGGATCCATCCTTTTTTATTAATGGCATTCACAGCTCTAAAGAGCTGCTTGGTATCACTTTCAAAATAACCCATTAAAACTCTTGAAGCGACATCTTTGGGAGTTTTATCTCTATTGTCACCAAGGATTGGAAAATATTTATCCTTAATTTTGTTTTCCTCAATATTTCTCTCAAGGAAACTGTAAGCCTCTACATTCATCTCTATACCGTAGCATTTAACTGTGGAATTATTCTTAACAATCGGAAGAGATAGATTTCCAACACAAGCAAACATATCCACAATTGTTTCATTATTCTTTACTGTGTTAATGAGATATCCCCTTTCTCCTTTATTCCCCGGAGAAAAAGTAATCCTCGCAACATCGATGTTGAAAATGGTGCTATACTCCTTGTGTTTAGTAGTGGTTCTCTTTTCCCCAGCAAGATGGATGATTTGAGGTTTACGATAATTTGAATCAGTTGAAAACTGCTCTACAACCACATTAACTTGAGGATCAATATCAATAACGATATTTCCAATATCTTGTTTATAATAATTCAATTCTTGATCAATGTGTCTGAAAATTGCTATATCTCCAATAATAGAGTATCCTGAAGGCAACTTATTCATTAGTTCACCATCAAGTTTGTCTTCTAACAAAGTTTGCAGTTGTTTCTTTAGTTTCATTAAATCTAAAATATCTTTCAACACCAATTTTTAATATTATCTCCCTTTCACTATTACTAGGAAAATGGTTATCGTTGCTAAACTCCATGATGAATACGCTTTGATGAATGACAAAGAAGGTAATTCTATCTATAGTCAAGGTTGGTTTGGAAAACATACTAAATCTGGTAATGTTAAGCTCAGTCCATATGAGACTGTTCTATTATTAGAAAGGAAAAAAATTGATGTAATAGGCGAAAACGATGCTTCTTTACCTTTATCAGATGTAGTAGCATATTTTTCAAACAAAATTCCAGATTTCTTGGTTCGTTTTTTGTTATACAAAGACCTAAGGAACAGAGGTTATGTAGTAAAAGAACACTCAGAAACTGGAAAATACTTTGAGTTATATGAGAGAGGAGCAACACCAAACAATGCTAAACATTTGGCATTAGTTGTTACAATGGTAGAAGGTGTACTGTTTGATATTGACGATATTGATCAAATTGTTTCACAGGCAAAACAAATCAGTAAACAGTTAATTTTCGCCGTTATAGATAGTTTAGGAGATGTTTCTTACTATAGTGTAAGTGAATTAGAATTCACAAAAATAGATATCGATGGTTAAGGTTTTATTATGCATTACGTCCCAGATACTTCAACAATAATCAATGGTCAGTTTCTAAAATATCTTGCTGAAAAAGAAGATATTGAATCAATCGTTCTTTCTCGTGTTGTAATAGCTGAAATTGAAAATATGGCAAATCAAGCTAAAACAGCAGGTATGACAGCTTTAGAAGAATTACAACGTATGAGAGATTTTTGTGCAAAACAAGGTATAAACATGATTATTGATGGCCAAAGGCCAACATATAACCAAATTAGAGGTGCATCAATAGGTGAGTTGGATGCTCAAATTAGAGAACTGGCAGCTGAATATGATGCCATTCTAATAACTTCTGACCGTGTAATGGCAGAGATAGGAAAAGCTGAAGGATTAGCAGTTGTTTTCATGAAAGAGGAGACAAAAAGTTTGGGAAAGAAAGTCGAAGATTATTTTGATGAACAAACTATGTCTTTACATCTAAGAGAAAACAATTTACCTCTAGCAAAAAAAGGACTCCCTGGTAATTTTCAATTAATACCTCTTCAAGGAGAACCCATTCTAACTCGTGAGACATTAGATGAACTAGCAAAAGACGTAATTGAAAGAGCGTCTAGAGAAAAAGATAGTTTCATAGAATCTGATCGACATGGAACAACTGTAATCCAGTTGAAAAATACTAGAATTGTCATACTTCGACCACCTTTCAGTGATGCGATGGAAATTACTGCTGTTAGGCCAATTGTAAAACTAACCTTAGGGGACTATAAAATCGATTCAAAGCTACTTGAAAGGATAGAAACACAAGCTGAAGGAATAATTATTGCTGGGCCACCTGGTGCTGGAAAAAGTACCTTTGCTACAGCAATGGCTGAATTCTATGCTGATAAAGATAAAATTGTTAAAACTTTTGAAAATCCAAGAGATCTCCAAGTGGATAATAGAATAACACAAATGTCCGGTTTTGAAGGAGATATTTCTGCGTCTGCTGATTTGGTTCTTTTAATGAGACCCGACTATGTAATTTATGATGAATTGCGAAGAACTAAGGATTTCGAAACTTATTCCGATTTACGTTTAGCTGGAGTAGGGCTGCTTGGGGTTGTTCATGCTACTCAAGCTATAGATGGTCTTCAAAGATTTATTAAGAGAGTTGATTTAGGTATTATCCCATCAATTGTCGACACAATTA
>JAUWEG010000209.1 GCA_030608385.1 Candidatus Heimdallarchaeota archaeon | reverse complement strand
AGCTACTTCAAATATTTACATTATTAAATATAGTTGGATTAGCAACTCTAGGATCACAACCACAGTATACTGTTATACCGTCGGGACATTATTATTCCCGAGTTCTTACGGAGTCTTATGATGAGATTCTCATAACCGATTCAACTTACAAGATTACAGCTGAAGGTACAATTTACTTTTCAATTTATACAAATGTTAATGGAACTAGAGTATCTGATGATGAATATTATGTTCAGGAGGGGAATTGGTCAGTTCAATTTGACGATGGTCCTATCTATAGTGGGACATTTGGAAATTTCTCTAATTTAACGTATAAAATATCAAATGGAGAAATATCTATAAACTACTTCACATTTGACGTAGAAAATTCCGGATTGCTAAAGGTACACACTGAATGTAACCTTAGTACTTTCGGTGGAATTCTACCATTCCACGATGTTAAATGGGTGTCTCCAGTTCCTTGGTTCCCTTCTTGGTTGGAACTTTTGATAATTGGCGTGTGTTTTCTCTCTATCTTCTTCACTTGGGAAGAACCGACAGTTAAAAAACGTAAAGTGAAAGATAAAAGTGAGCCAATGGAGCGCATGTAAAATGTCAATTGATGAGCAAATTCAAGATATGTTAAAAAAATGGAGAGCTCAGCTTTCAAGAGGTATTCTTGAGTTGCTCATCCTTGTTCTTTTACAGAAAGAGAGATATGGCTGGGATATTCTACAGTTGATTCGTTCATTATTACCTCAGACAGACCCACCTATGGCAGATGGAACAATCTATAACATACTAACTAGATTAAAAGAGAGAAATCTGGTTTCAGTTAGAAATGAAATGGTTGATGGCAGAACTAGAAGATATTTTCAATTATCAGAAAAAGGAGAAACATTTCTTGAAGAAATGCTGAAGGATTGGGATCAAGTTGCTATTTCATTTAACGAAGCTCAAGAGATAAGCAAAATCTAATAGATTATTTTCTTTGATATAATAATTCTTATTAGCTGTTAGATTAGATTTCCAATGTATGCAAAAATTAGAAAAACCTACTCCTTTTGATTTGAGACAGATTCAGAGTATAGCCGATTTTCAATTTGGAAAAGGAGCAGGAGATATATTGTTCACAGAAGATACACTGGTTGAAAGGTCAAGAGGTACTAACAGAATCAGGTATATCTATAGGAATAATGAAAGAATCTGTTCTTTTCGCGTACGTGATGGATTTTTGGTTCCTTCTATTCTAGGAGGTGAAATACTCCACAAAAATAATTTTGGTTTCAAAGTTATTGTAAATGATGATGCTGAACCCTTTGTAAGAGATAGTAAAACTGTCTTCTCTAAACATGTTGTAGATGTTGATGATGATATCTCTGCTAAAGATGAGGTTATTATCACAAATCAGAAGGGAGAATTCCTAGGTATAGGTACAGCAAAAATTCCTGGAAAACTAATTAAAGAAATGAAATCTGGAGTTGCAGTTTCTACTAGAAAAGGAATAGGAAAAAAGAAGTAATTTACTATTTGGTTTTTAATCGGACTATAGCTCCAGCTAAGTCTCCGTTTTCTTCTTCAAGTGCTTTTCTTGCTTTTTCTTCTGAAACACCAGCTTGAGCCATTACTAGTTCAACGTCTGAATCAGTGAAATTAACTCCCGCTACTGCACCATCTCCAGTACCCCTAGGTCTATCTGTTCCTGGCCCTACTATTTGAAATGTATCTGATTCCACCATACCAGGAATAAAGGCTTTCATAACTGTTGGAGTGTAAATCACTGTTTCCTTATCAGCGAAACGTATAATGACCTCTTCAACTCCTTCTAGTTCAATTTGTCTCATCCTTGCTTGCATTCTTTTTGCATCTCGAGGAGACATAGGTCTTCTTCCACTCATTTTAATCACGTTTATCTAATCATTTGTTTTTTTATATTCTTCTATTTGTTCATCAAACACTTCATCTTTTGGTGCCCTATTTTTTAGAAAAATCCTTCCCACCCAAGCAATGAACAATAGTGCTATTGAAATAATAATGAAAACAGTAATAGCTAATCCAAGATAAGCATCAAAAAGTCGGTCTTCCCAGATTATGGGCATTATGATTGTCCAAAATAAAAGAAACCCAACAATTGATAGTGAACCAAAAATCATCACTAAACCAATTATTTTATCATTCATTGTAATATTCTCCAACAGAAATAAGAGATAACAATCTTAAAGACTTTTCCCATTTACATCTCAATATCGATACCTAAAGCCATTTTGATTAAGGCTCGCACCTTATCTTCAGCACCTTCATACTGTGCTTTCTTACCTGGGACTTCAACAATAACTGGATAGGGATTTAGTTTTATTCTCCTTAAAATAGCCTCATTTGCTTTTGCTACTTCCTCGGTGATAATAAGAATGGCAATTTCAGGATCATTAGATAATGTTCTCAAAAGTGATCCTGCTTTATCTGGTTCTTCTGTAAAAACTTGGGATATTCCAGATAATTTGAAACCCAATGATGTTTCTTCATCACCAATGCTTACAATTTTGTTTCTTGTTGGAGAACTCATGTAAATCACTTATTGTTGAATTATAAAACTTCAGAGAGAACTACATCAATTGCTTTTTTCTCAACCTGTTTTGCCTTTTCATTGAAATTATTTTTATTTTCTTCAAATTTTTTATTCATTGAGGCAAATTCTTTTTCAACTCTATCTTCAGCACCAGAAAGGATTTTTTCAGCTTCTTCTTTGGCTTGAATTTCCGCATCTCGCACCTTTAACACAGAAGTTTTCTCTGCTTCTAAAATAGCATTTTGTTTAGATACTTCGGTTTGTTTGATTTTTTCTTCACAATCTCTTTCTGTTTTTCTTATTATTTTTAGAAACTCAACGCTCATTGTACCTACCACGATAAATTGTCCAGTTAAATGAATACCATAAATTACTCTTTTAAAAGATTCTGTTGCACCTTGATATCTTAAAGAATATGATGATATGACGAAAAAGATTTATTCCAACACACAAATAGATGGCTAATGAAAAGAAAATATTTTGGCACAAACGGGATAAGAGGCGTAGTGGGTGAATTAATTACTCCCGATTTTGTTTCCAGAATAAGT
>JAUWEG010000204.1 GCA_030608385.1 Candidatus Heimdallarchaeota archaeon | reverse complement strand
ATCTTTATAGAAATCTCTAAGTTTGATAATTCTCCCATCTTTTTCATTCTTAAGACTTATTTCTGCATCTAGAGCAAGAAAATAGATAATAAGATCGCCAATAGGAGAAGCATTAACAAGATTTCCTCCTAGAGTAGCCTGTAATCTAATAGGAAAAGCAGAAACTAGAGATATATCTTGCTTGGTATTGAAAAGAGCATTTAGTTCTTCTGAAATACGTATATCTTCCATTGATGTCGTTGCACCAATATAGATGTAATTTCCATCTAAATGTATTCCAGAAAGCTCTTTTTCTGATAAGAAGATTGGATTAGAAAGGCTTTCCTGCTGAACTAGCAAATCTGTTGCTCCAGAAACAAAAGTCCCTTCTTTTGGTTGTTTTGTACTGCTCGATTCTTTAAGTTTATCAAGTTGTTTTGGTATATCTGAAAAATAAGCTGGCAATATACGCTCTTCAATGAGTTTTTGGATTCTTGCTTGTGATTTTTTGTCTTCAACTGAGATTTCCTTTGCTAACGTCTCTGCTGATCTAATAATTGCAGCATAGGCTCCACATCGACATAGATTCCCTTCAATAGATGTTAAAATATCCTTTTTCTCAAGTTTTTCATTTAGGAAAAAACCAGTCAAACTAACGACGAATCCTGGCGTACAAAAACCGCACTGACTCGCTCCCTCATCAACTAACGCTTGTTGAATGGGACTTAATTTCTCTTGATTTAATCCTTCAATTGTTACAACATGTTTGCCAACAATTTCACCAATAGGGAGAATACAGGATGTAACAGCTTTATATCTAACATTTTTATCCTTTAACTCTCCAAGAAGCACCATACATACTCCACACTCCCCTTCATGACAAGCTTCCTTAACTCCTTTCATGCCTTTATTTCGCAAGAAATCTAGTGTAGAGTTACCTAATGGTTCATCTATTTTTACTATTTCTTGGTTAAGAATAAATTTCATCATTCAAACCTTTTTTCTAAATCCTTAAATGATAAAGATTCTGTGTTTATCAAACCTTCAACTGCGCTAACATCTTTAAGACCATTACCAGTGATGACAAGACAAACGGTATCTGATTCAGTTATTTTTTCTTCATAAATAAGTTTTTTCAGTCCACCATAAGGTACTACTCCAGCTGGTTCTGCGAATAAGCCAGTTTCTTTTCCTAATTCTACTATAGCATCTAGAATTTCTTCATCTGTGAGAGTAATGAAATAACCATTACATGCTTCAATATAAGTACAAGCTTTAATAACATCACGTGGCTTGCCAACAGAGATGCTATCAGCGATAGTCTTACCTTTGATTGTTATAGGTGTATATGGTTTCCCTTTATCAAATACTTTCTTTATCGTAGGTATTCCTTCTGCTTGAACACCAATAATTCGTGGAATCTTATCTGTCAGACCAATTTCTTTGAATTCCCAAAATCCTTTGTAAAGTGAGCTAATTATAGTTCCATCTCCTACACCGATAAGAACATAATCAGGTATTTTGAAATCGTTTTGAATTATTATTTCAAATGCTCCAGTCTTTTTTCCTTCCAACAAATATGGATTAATTGCAGCACTTCTGCAGTACCACCCTTTCTTTAAACCTAATTCCAGAGACAGATCATAAACTTCATCATAAGTTCCTTCCACTGCCATAACCTCTGCCCCCGATATCTCAAGTTGAGCTCGTTTCCCATCGGGGATAGTTGCTGGAACAAAGATGTATGTTTTCATTTTTGTATGAGCATTTAGCATTGCAAGAGATGATGCTGCATTGCCAGTTGAAGCACAGAAGACAGTATCATTTCCTTCATCAAGAGCTCTATTAATAGCTATAGAACTTGCTCTGTCTTTGTATGAACTTGAGGGGTTGGAACCATCGTATTTCACAAGAACATTTTTGATTCCAAGAAGGTCAAATTTATACAATGGAGTACCTCCTACATACTCATCGAACATACTTTTTGATTCAGTTGGTAGAAGAAAACTAAATTGATATATGGAAGCTTTCTTATCGAAATTTCTTTCCTTTACAACTGATTTTTCTTTTATAGACTCATAATCGTAGATTACTTCCAAGGTACCCATAATCTGACCACAATCTTCACAATAATAGAGACCGGGTTTTGGATCAAATTCTTTCTTACAAGTTATACATTTCAATGTGTGATTGCTCATTCAAGAACACCGTATATGCTAATAAGAAGTGTCCATTTCTTAAGAATTTTCGTTGAATTAATACCGAATCTCCTTTTCTTGTGTATTTTCCAAAAACTTGAATAATTCAAAAGAGTATAACTAATCGACATGAAATATGTATTTGGACCTGTACCTTCACGAAGATTAGGAAGATCACTTGGAATTAGTCCAATTCCTCCTAAAACATGCAATTATTCTTGTATTTATTGTCAATTAGGAAGAACATCTGTGTTGACAAACGAAAGAAAGATGTTTTTTCCAGTACAAAAAATAATTCAAGAAGTTAAAAAAGCGCTTGAGAAAGAACATGTAATAGATTATATCACAATTGTTGGAGACGGTGAGCCTACTCTTTACTTGGGTTTAGGAGAACTGATAGAAGAGATTAAGAAAATCACGAATATTCCTGTTGCTGTTATTACTAACGGAGCTCTTCTCTATGATCAAGAAGTGAGAAAGGAGTTACTCTTATCAGACGTGGTTTTACCTACATTAGATGCAGTGGAAGATAGAATGTTTCGAATAATAAATCGTCCTCATAAAAATCTGAAACTAGAATTAATTATAGAGGGGATGAGGAAATTTCGAGAAGAATTTTCTAATCAGATTTGGATGGAAGTAATGCTAGTTAAAGATAAAAATGATTCAAAGGAGACTACATTAGCAATAAAAGAGATTCTTGATGAATTAAAAGTTGACAAAACCTTCATTAATGTACCAATTCGACCTCCTGCTGAATCTTGGGTAGAAATCCCAACTAATGAAGTCTTAGCAGAAGCTCAAAGAAATCTCAACGCCGAAAGTATAGCCCATTTTGAGAACCTACTTATTGAAAGTGTTGATAGAGATGCTTCACCAGAAGATCAGATATTGAGTATAACAAAAAGACATCCTCTACGTGAAGATCAAATAATGACTCTTTTCCCTAACCTAAACGAAGAAGAAATCAAAAAAATGCTAGAGAGAATGAGTAAGAAAGGATTGATCAAAATAGAAAAATATATGAATCATCGTTTCTGGACTGCAAAAGAAGAAAAAAAGAAATAAAACAGCTATTGTCTTCTTTCCTACTGACGATCTTATGACTATCCTATACCATATTTCAGAGAAACAATTCTTTATTTTCGTAAGACCCCATATATAGCATCTTGTGGGCAACGAGATTCACATAAACCACAGTGTATGCATTTCTCTTTAT
>JAUWEG010000046.1 GCA_030608385.1 Candidatus Heimdallarchaeota archaeon | reverse complement strand
GTATTATCTGTTTATCTTGGATAGTTGACAGGTTTTATTACAGCTTTTGTTGAAGCATTAACTCCTAAAGGATTTGATAATATTGCAGTTCCAGCCTCAAATGCAATTGTATTGTTTATTCTGTATAAATCTTCATTTTCCTTTGTTTCATCACTATCGAATAATGCTATTATAGCAGGAGTGGTTGTTGGTTTGGTATTGGCATTTTCTGGAATCATTCTCAAGGCATTAACCTGGGATGGAGCAATAGCTGGTTTATACTTTGGTTTAGTAATTCTCGGTCTTGGTTCATGGACATGGGGAGTTATGTATTTTACATTTTTTATTCTTGGAAGTTTAGCTACTTTTCTTGGAAAAAACAAGAAGAAATCTATAAGTCAAGAATTTGAGAAGGGTGATACTCGAAGGGATAGTGTTCAAGCAATGGTCAATAGCGTTTTACCCGCATTTTTAGCTTTCTTAGTGATACTTTTTAGAGACCCCATTATCACTGTTATTGCTGGTGGGGCAATTGCTGTTAGTTTAGCTGATACTCTAGGAACAGAAATTGGTGCTTTATCAAAATTCAAACCAAGATCATCTATCAAACCATGGGTTAAGACCGAACAGGGATCACCTGGTGCTGTATCAATACTAGGTCTTTTAGCTTCAGTCTTAGGAGCAGTAATTATTGCATTCTCAGGATTTGGAGTTAGCTTCATTGATAATTATACTGTATTTCCTACTTCAATGTGGGCGTTCATTATTCCTGTAATTGTTGGAGGTTTAGTAGGTTCATATTTTGATAGTATTTTTGCTTGTACTATTCAGAAACTAAACAGATGTACTATATGTGAAAAAATTACAGAAAAAAAAGTACATTGTGAAGTGGAGACAGAATATTATTCTGGTGTTAAATGGCTAAGAAATGATTTTGTTAATCTTTTCAGTATAATTGTGGGAGCAATTGTTTCTCTCCTGCTATATTTCATCTGGATGTTTTAATCATTTATCTGATAAACAATCGATGGCAGGTAAAGGAGCACCTCGCATAACTTCAAGGCTAGCACCCCCACCTGTAGAAATGAATGACATATTGTCTTGATAATCAAATTTCTCAATTGCTGCAGCACTATCTCCCCCACCAATAATCGTAACAATATCGCTTTCAGCTAAATATCTAGCTATTTCTTTTGTTCCATTTTCAAATTCTTTCTTCTCAAAAACACCCATAGGTCCATTCCATACAACTTGTTTTGATTCTGCTAAGATTCGATTAAAAATTTTAATGGTTTCAGGACCAATATCTACGCCTATATCATTTTCTCCAATTTCAGTTACAGGAACAATTTTTATTTTCTTTGGGTTTTCAATTTCATCACATACTAGCACATCTTTTGGGATGAAAATTCTAGTTCCATGAGTTTCATCTCTGAGATAATCTCTAATCTCTTCAAGTTTAGATAAATCCTTGACAGATTTTCCGATTTGATATCCTTTAGCTAGAAGGAATGTATAAGCCATACCGCCTCCAATCAAGATATTATCAGCTAAACCAATTAGATTCTTTATCACTCCAAGTTTGTCTTTAACTTTTTTTCCTCCCAAAATTACTGTAAATGGTCTTTGAGGTTTTTCTATACTAGATGACAAGAATTTTAACTCTTTTTCTACAAGAAAACCATATCCCTTCTCTTTGAAAAATGAACAAACCCCATAAGTCGAAGCTTGTTTTCTATGAGCAGTAGCAAAAGCATCGTCTACATAGACATCAGCTAGTTTAGCCAATTTTGCGGCAAATTTTGGATCATTTTCTTTTTCTTCTTTGTGGAATCTGGGATTTTCCAGAAGAAGTATTTCTTTGTTCTTCAACTTGGAAACTTTACTTTCCACTTCTTTTCCAATACAGTCATCTATTTTATAGACATTGGTTTCTGGAAAGAACTCCTTCAATTTCTTATGAATAGGATCCATTCTAAGAGATTCTACAATTTTTCCATTAGGTCTCCCTAGATGTGAAATCAAAATTATTTTACTCTTCTCTTTTAATAAATAGTTAAGAGTTGGTAAAGTATTTGCTATTCTTCTTGTATCTGTAATTTTCCCATTCTTATCAAGTGGAACATTGTAATCGACTCTTACTAACACTCGTTTATTAAAAACATCTAAATCTGTGATAAATTTTTTTTCTCTAAATTTAAGAATGTTTGACAAATCTCTCACTGTATAATCAACTTTTTTTGTTGGGTTATTTATCAACATGAATTACTTCACCTAAACATAATTCTAATGTTCCATAAGTACTAATAGACGAGTAAAAAAATGAATAATAAAAAGATTACTCACTATCTTCTAAACAAATTTCTTGAGTATTACCTATAGTAAAAAATAGAAACTAGTAAGTATACTATCATATAATGAGCCCAAAAACAGATGACCTAAGAGAAGTAAAACTATCAAAGGCAAAAAAAGAGGATATTAAAGACATTGTAAATATCTGGGTTGATACTATAGATTGGCATTCACAAATAGATGATGATTTTACCTTAGATAAAGATGGAAAAATAAATTTCAGTTTTATGGTCTCAAAAGCATTACATGAACCAACACAGATAGTTTATGTGGCTAAAGTAGAAGAAGAAATAATTGGTTTCTTGTTTGGTTATACAAAGAAACATTCAGGTTTCTTCAAGAAACGAGTAATAGCTCATATCTCAGACATAGCAGTAGTTGAAAGTTTTAGACGACAAGGAATAGGCACGAAACTAATGGCAAAATTCGAGAAGGAATTTGCTAGAGAAAATCAAGCTGATGAATTAACCTTGTATGTGCATCTTCTGAATGAAAGTGGGGCAAAATTTTACGAGAATTTGGGTTATTCTGTGAAATTACTATCAATGAGAAAGAAACTAGAGCACTAAAGAATAATTACACCTAGAGCTAAGTGATTTGTTGGAACAAATTCATCATCCTGTTTTTGAAAACCCATTCCTATCCCAATTGGAGAAATAGCGACTTCAACTGATCCATTGGAAACTAACATCACAACCTCTATTTTTGTTTTGGGAAAAACTGTCTCACCTAATTCGAATGAGTATTTTCTTGCTCTTTCTGGTGAAAAACTAGTTTCAAAGATTGATTCTGAATCAATCATTAAACCTAGTTTAACAACAGGTCTTTGCGAGATTCCTTCTAGATTTACACAAATTCCCTTAATTCCAGTTTTAAAAAGTATAGCAGAAAATAACTGCTTAATTTCGTTTACTCCCTCTCCAACGGTTTTGTTATTGGGGAGTGCTTCAGAAGGTGTGTAACCCCAGATGATGACCATGTTTCTCACGCCTTATTACAATTATACCTTAAGAATTCGATATTTAACAATTTAGATGAGAAAATGTACCCTCAATGGAACTTACCTTAAACTAAAAGAAAAAGAAAAAAGAGAAGAAAAGGATTATTTCTTTCTGCGGGAAATAGCGTAAATTACACCAATTGCTGCTAATGGAATTAGAGCAAATGCATTGGTTGGTTCTGGTTCTTCTGGTTCAACAACAAAGTAGTTGAGGATGTTATTAACTAACATTTGACCATAGTGAGTACCACCATTGTATACACCATTTTCAGTGTTTTGTCCATACATAAACTTGTAGTTTGTATAGATTGCTTCACTTGTAGCGATTATGTGACTTCCAACTTCAGTCATGTTTTCATATACAACAGCTGGGTAGAGTCCTCCAGTTGTTCCAGCATATACGTCTAAAACGCCATCGCTAGTATCTGAATCAGCAGCAGTTGCATTTACACTGTATGTCATAATCACATGAACTTTTAGTGGAAAGACTGATTTTCCGTATCTTAGATCTCTGTAATCAAATCCATTGTATGCCATAATTGCAGTTGGACCATGTGCGATAATACCAGCAGTCATACCAGTTGTAAGTTCGACAGCTAGTTCGTCATATAATGGGTCTCCATAACCAATTTGATTTGGAGCAGTACGATAGGCTGACCCATCGTGGTATACTGAATCTTCAATTGAAACACCAGCCATTCTGACTATAGCACCTAAGGTTCCAAGAACTTGATTTATTGACCATGGATTGTAGTAACCACCAAAATCAGAGTCTCCAGCTACCCAGAGTAATTTATCTCCTAATTCAAACCAAGTTTTAATATCTGCTCGTTCAGCAGCTGTATAATTGTCGTCTGATTGTGTTAGGAATAAAGCGGCTACATTATCGGGTATTCCCCAAGTTTCATTAATGTAGATAACTGTGTTACCTGCAGCTGTTAAATTACCTATTATGGGAGCTAAGTCTGCTTCTGTTGTGTGATAACCTCCATGAGAAATATCAAATGCGATTGTTACACCAGTGAAATCAAGTGTAGTAGTATATGCATTTGTTGTTGTCATGCCGGTAATCATTCCCACAATTAGAATTAAACTGAAAATATATTTTCTTTTCATTTATTTCACCGTGCACAGTTGTGCACTTAATACAGAAATATTCTCCTAATTAAACTTTTCTGATAAGAAAATTGAAACGGGAATTCCGACAAAAATAAGACTAAAAACTATAAATCCTCAAAATTCAATTTATTTCAATAATTGGAATGAATATGAAAAATGGAGTAATCAGTAACTTCAGACACTCCGACAATAATACGTATATTTAAATTGAAATTTTAAGCTAGTTTTGATAGCAGGAACAGGTATAAGTACTATTATCCTTTGCCTATTTGCATTACTAAGTAGTGGCTTCACATGATTAATATTGTTCATGTTAAACAGAATAAGGCAAGACCCTTATCTAGTGATTTAGCTTTAGAGATAGGGGACAGTATATTAATCACAGGTAAAGAGGAAGCTGTTCCTTTTGTTGGGAGTAGAAAAAATCAGAAATTGCACATTCTTCTAATTTCTCCCATTGGTACGATTATTGATTCTGATCAAGCAAGATTAGAAGAAACAGGTTTAAGGAAAATTTACTCTTTTCCAATAACTCCTGATTTATATTCTGGCACCTATTTCCTCCAAATTGAAGGAGATTATAAGTTAAGAGAAAAAGTAAATATTCGTACAAATAAACATTTGATTTATCGCTGGATTCTATTCTATGGAGTTCAACTAGAAAATCCAAATAATTTTCCTTTGAACAACTTTGTTCTTGATGTTATGATTCCGCCATCTATCTCTCCTATTCAGCAGGTATTGAACGCTGAAAGCAATCACAAGCCAACAAAACTAATTACTGATAATGATGGGAATCGATGGCTAAGATTTTATTTTCATCAAATCAATCCTAGAGAAAAGATAACTATTGCGTATAAAGCAGATATTGTTACTCGTTTGGTTGCTTATGATATTACACGTTTAAGAGGTGAAGAAAAAAATATCGAAACCCTTTATCCTCAGGTCTTCAAGAAATATACTAAATCCGAACCATTTCTTGAATCCTCTAATGATAGCATTGCTAATATAGCGAAGAAATACCTTTCCCATTCTCCACTAAGTAAAGTATTAGCTTTTTTGAAGTATGTAAAGGAGAATTTAGTCTACATTCCCCAAGATGGAGATTATGGGGCTACATACGCAATAGAAAACAAGTTAGGAGATTGTACAGAATTTTCATCCCTATTCGTAAGTTTATGTAGAGCGGGCAATGTTCCTGCTAGATTAACTACAAGTATCATTCTAAGTGAATATGAAGGCTGGGTTCATCACTCACAAGCTGAGTTTTTTGCAAATGGCGTTTGGTTCCCAATAGATCCTACTTTGCAACACGATTTTAGATATTTGTATAGAAATCCTAGTTGCATAATCTTGCAGAGAGGAAATACTTTAGGGGATTCAAACATCAGAGAAGTGCGTTACAGTTATGATGATATGAATCAACACGAAATATCCATACATGCTCACAAAGAAGTCAAGTGGGATAAAGGCTTAGCTGAGGGAAAGAAGAGAACTAGTAATGAAGATTACGAGAAAACTAAAGGTACTATGTTCGAAAACCTCAACTGGAAGTTTTCATTACCAAGCTTGGATCTGGACAAACAAGATAAAACCATTGAAATAAGAGTAACAACATCAGATACAGCACCAATTCACAAACCTTTCAGTATCCCAGTTCATCTATATAATCGTAGTGAGGAAGGAATAATAGGAACTCTGAGAGTATCTTTTACGAGAGGTGGAATATATACCAATCACCTTTATCCAATGCTCTTAGAAGCTAACTCTCATGAACCTAAAATGGTTGAAATTCCTGCTACAAACTTTTTAGGTCCCACATTCATTGAATTGATATTTCAAGATGATAATGGAAATAAAATAGGATATGAACAGAAAAAAGTAAATTTTCATTAGAAAAATAAGAAAAAAGAAAGTTATTTCTTTCTTCGTTTTAGAACGAGATAAGTTACAATTACAAGAAAAACTGTAATTGAGAGCCATATCGATATTGAGGCTTGTTTTAAATTGGTTGTTATATCATAAGTTCCGATATTTCCAAATGGATCAGTTACTGTGAAATGAAAAGTTTTTTCTCCATTTTTTAGCTCTGTTAGATCAATATTAGAAAACCAGACATTTGACCATTTTGAATTTATAGATTCAAAAATTAGACCTTCAACTTCTAGTTCACCTACTAATTCGTTACACCAATCAAAAGTTGATAAACTAATATTGAAAACATCTGCAATCTTAGTTTCTTCAGTTAATTCTTGAAATTGACCGTCAAGATATTTGTAGGAAGCTAATTTAATAACGGGTACATCATTGTCTTCGAAACCCCAGAAAGGGATTCCAGTTTGTGCTCCACCATCAAATGCAGGAGTTAAAGTAGAAAAATCTACTCCCATAGATGTCAAAATTGTGGGCGCTATATTTCTTTGGTAATAATTGTTAATTTATTGCTATTTCTATTGTTAAGAATTTATTACATATTGCTTTTCTAAAAAAACCATTTTTATCAATAGTGCAAAAACTTTATAGTCTGAATGCTAGATAATTATTTGATATTATTAGATATCAATAAGAAGGTTGATTATAAAATGAATATAAAAAGAATAGCTATTCTAGTTTTCTTAATTGCATCGATATCAATGGGTTCAGCCGTTTTTATGATTAACGCTGAAGTTGATACTGCTAACTCATCAAATCCAGAGCTTAATGCAGTTACCTTAACCATTGTTACTCGACATGATACAACTCTAACAAATGCATTTGAAGCTGCTTTCTTAGCAACACCAGAAGCGATTGCATTGGATATTACTTCAATTGATTTCAGACAAGCTACAACAGATAGCGGATGGAAGAAGCTTCTAGAGGATCCTTCGAAATCTGTGGATCTTGGATGGGGTGGTGGACCAGCTTTGTTCAACACTATGGATAATTGGGGTTTGTTAAAACACATTGATCCTATAACTGATGCTGCTTTATTTATTGCGATTAACGACAGTGTTCCTGCTGAATTAGCAGGTGCAGGTATGAAGTCGTTTGCACCAAATGGAAGTCTTATTTGGGCAGCAAATGCTATCTCCTCTTTTGGTTTTACTGTTAATCATGATTTCTTAACCACTCATGCTCTTCCAGTTCCAACTACTTGGGAAGAATTAGCTAGTCCAATTTACTACATCAGTCCTAGTGTTAAAGCTATTAGTATGGGCGATCCACCTTTAACCACATCCAATACAAGAATTTACCAAATTATCCTCCAAGCATTTGGTTGGGATGTAGGATGGTCAATTCTGACAAGAATGGGTGCTAATTCAGGAATGTATCCCGGTTCAGTAGCTACAAGAGCTGCTGTAGTTAGTGGTGAAGTGGGAATTGCCATGACAATCGACTTTTATGGAATAATAGCCATGGGAGAGAATCCAGATTGTGAGTACATAATCCCACAAGGTCAATCAATTGTCAATGGTGATCCTATCGCTATGTGTATCAATGTTGATGACTATGATGCTGCTGCAGCGTTTCTAACATACGTAAATACTCCAGAAGGTCAAGCTATCTGGTTAACTGAAGGTATAGACCGATTACCAGTTAATGAAGCTGCTTTTCACACCCCATTTGGACAATTAAGACCTGATTTATACTTATTATTCAATGAAACACTGGCTAATATAGGTATAGACTTCGACGAAAATCTTGCCACTTCTAACTTAGCTACAACCATTTACTATTTCCACAATACAATTGAACAACCTCACACACTGCTAAGAAATACTTGGGGTGAGATGGTAACACAATTAAGAGATAGTGAAATTAATAGTACATTCTTCAATGAACTAGTAGAAGATCTCGGAGTACCGGGAATGACCTTACAGGAATCTATAGACTGGAATACGCAATATCAATTGAATGCAACTTTTGCTGCAATAAAAGATGGAGAATGGAGAACTTTTGCTCAAACAAAGTATAATACTATACTTGGGATTTTGGTTCCAGAAACAGAAACGACAAATGCTTTTGGTATGATCCCTGTCTTCATTACATCAATTTTTGTGGCTACAATGGTTTTACTTAGGAAAAAGAAGAAGTAAATACTGCTAATTTTCTTTTTTTCTTTTTTTTTATGTTTCAATTACTTATTCAGGAGATAATTATTTATGTTTTCATATTTCTTTCATATTTATTTAAAAATAGGGATAAAATTCAAAAAGCATTAAGATATTACATCTCTATCTAACCAAATTTGGTTGAATAAAATGGCTAGCTCTAGTAAAAAAACAAGTGAAGAGGGGAAGGGTAAAAAGAGAAGATCATTAATTGATCTTCTTTACGTTAAACTATTACGAGAACCTTCGACAAATTTCATCATCGTCCTTGTTTCTTTCGTTTTTATTGTGTGGATGGTAATCCCATTATTCTCGGTTCTATCTGGTGCTGTTTATTTCAATGGTCAGTGGTCTGGTGCCCCTATAGCTAATGTCTTTGGTGATCCTTTATTCTTTAATTTCCCAGGAGATAATCAAACCCATTTCTTTTCAAAAGATATACAAGATTATGGAGGTCCAGCGGAAGCTATTGCTGTTGATAATAATATTGCTTTTGTTGCTGAAAGAAGAGACGGTATAGAGATTCTAGATGTCTCGCAACCCAATGAGATTACGGAAATAAGGCAGTATTACGAAGAAGTTAGTAGTTTCAATGAATTAGTTGTAAAAGATGACCTATTATACACTGCTGCAGGTAAAGGTGGATTGGTAATTTTTAACATTTCTAATGTTCGAGAAAGCTTTGCACCTATGTGTCACATCTATGGAATAGCTAATACAACAGATTTTATTGCAGTTGAAAACAATTTAGTTATTTTAGATATCAATGGAGAGGGTTTCACAATAATTGATGTTTCTGACCCAACAGAACCAGCCATTCTATCTAATGTAACCATTGATACAGATGTATTTGATGTTGTTATTAATAATGACCTTGTCTACGTTATAGGTTTCACAACAGGAGTTAAAATCTTTGACATTTCTGATCCAGAAAATCCCTCTGAGATAGCACATTATACAGATAATCCAGGAAATGGACTTTTAGAAACACAAGATATAGATATAGTTGGAGATTTAGCTTACATCACCTTAGGAAATGATGGACTAGGTATTTTCAACATTACAAACCCATTAAATATGACACTTGTTGAGTATCATAATGAAACTGTTGTTGGTAAATTATACGATGTTCAGATTGTAAACAATTATGGTTACTTTGTCTCTTTTGATTTCTCTTTAAATGATCTTGGTGTTCGAATTTTTGACATTACTGATCCATCAAATCTTGTAAGCATCAACAGCTATTATACAGTTGTGTATAAAACAGCAGATATTTTCATTGATACTACAACAAACCGCCTTTTCCTCTCTCAACTAAAAGGTGGAACTCAAATCCTAGATATTTCTCAAGTTTTAATTGAATTACCTCTGATCGCAGAATATGAAGATACTGTAGAAATCACTGTTATAACTTTAAGTGGAAAAGATCATGGTGTGGTTCTGAACACTATTATTCTTGGAATCTTGACTACTATTTTTTCAGTAATACTTGGTACAGCATTAGCCTTCGTTTTAGCAAGGTATGAATTTCCTGGAAAAAGACTTGTAAGTTTACTAGCTCTTGCTCCACTCATTATACCACCGTTCATATCAGGAATGGGTTTCAGGTTAATTCTAGGACCTAATGGATTTCTAAATAACTTCTTCTTAATTCCAGCATTCCAAACAAAGCTAATCTTCTCAGGGCTGTTTGCTATTGTGTTTGTTCAAACATCTCATTTCTATGCTTTAGTTTATCTCAATGCTTTTTCATCCTTCTTGAACATAGATCCAAGCATGGAAGAATCAGCAGAGAATCTTGGAGCAGGAAAATTACGTTTATTCTCCACTGTTACTTTGCCATTGGCTATGCCAGGAATTGGGGCTGGAGCTATATTAGTTTTGATTCTCTCTATGGAAGATGTAGGAACCCCGATCATCTTTGCAGCAATGGGAGATGCAGGTGCTAAGAAATTTCTACCTTACTATGTATTTGAAAATTACTCGAAAGCAGGATCTGCTACGATTACGCCGGAAGTCTGTGTATTAGGAGGTATACTCCTTGTTATTGCACTTATTGGGTTCTTTGCAATCCGGAAGTATGTATCTTTACGAACATATTCAATGGTAAGTAAAGGAAGAGCAGGACAATACAGGATGGCCAAAGCTAAATGGAAGTTATTATACATCTATCCATTTTTGATCATACTATTTACATTCTCATTATTGGTGCATACAGGAGTCATCCTGATGTCGTTTATGGAAACGCTCGGAGGTACGAAACCCTCAGATATAGCTTTTACGAGTGAAAACTATAAAGTGATATTTGTATCTTCAACGTATAACATACCGCCGTATATAATTAACACACTAGTTTATAGTGTCCTTGCTACAGTTTTAATTATTGTAATTGGTTCAGTTGCCGCGTATGTTGTAGCCAGAAAGGACTTCAAAGGGAAGAAAATTTTAGATGCACTTGTAACATTACCTATTGCAATCCCAGGTATTGTCTTAGCAATTGGTTATTATCGAACTTTTGATTGGAGTGGGATAGCATCTAGGAATCCTTCATGGTTCACCAAAATGATGGCAAACATCACAGCAGGATTGAAGTTAGATCCATTCATTGGAGTTGCAGTGACGCTACTAATAATGAGCTATACAATAAGAAAAATACCATTTACGGTCCGATCAGCGTATGCGGGTTTACAACAAGTGGATGTAGTTCTAGAAGAAGCTTCCATCAATTTAGGTGCTTCTAGAATGAAAACTTTTTCAAGAATTACCATACCATTAATTTCCCTCAACATATTTGCTGGTTCGCTGGTTTCCTTCTTATATTGTCTATCAGAAGTCTCTACGACGATATTTTTGATATTCTCATCAAAAGCTGGAACAATAACATGGTATATGGCATGGAATCCTTTGAAATTCCAAATTTTCTGTGCTATAGGAGTGCTTCTAATGTTGTTACAAATAACTAGTCTCTTCATAACTAATGTAATACTAGGCTCTCGAGCAGAAGCAATCACAGGGATATAATCCCCGCCCATTTTTCTTTTTTTTATTCTAATTGGCCCCAGGTTAGGAATTTACCATCTTTCCTTTTAACCAAAACAGTACCAAATTTTCGCCACTGCTCTTCTCGGAATCTTACGATACTAAAATCAGCTGGTTCTTTTTTCTTTTTGCTGCTTCTGAGAATTTCAATTTTCTTTTTTTCATCTTCAAAAAATATCTTTGAAATGAACTTACTTTCTTTAGGTTGTTTCTCGATATTACTTGCTGTTTCTATTATTTGTTCTATTGGAAGAAGTCCAAAACTAGCTGCATGTTTTGTAGTATAGACAGACCCTGGACAAAATTCTTCCGCTTCATTGTCTTTCTTGCATTCATTGCAAAATACTAATTGACATCGATCACAAACTTCCCACCCTTCTAAAGCAGCATCTCTTAGAGTTTTCATCTTATTACAGAAAGTACAACGAATAAAGCAATAAAGTGCTTCTTGTTCCTTCAAATCCTTCTGAACTCCTCTACGATTTTATCTCTCTCTTCATCCCCAAACTCAATGTAAGTTCGATAGTTATATTCCCATGCATTCTGTTTCTTCTTGATATAACCAAGTCTTGTTAATGTTCTCAAACTATTATCGACAAGGTATTCCTTCATCCTTCCAGTGACTACCAATTTTTCTTTAATTTTCTCTGTAGTTATAGGTTTTTGTTTATCACTCTCTAGATAAGAAATTATTGTACCCAGAACTATTAATTCAGATGACTGTAAATCAGAAGGAGCGTAATTAGAGGATCTTAAGCAATACCATTTTTCACCATCCATGTCATAATCTATTACATTTAGCCCCAAAATTTGAACAAATAATTTGTATTCTTCAATTGTTTCACGTAAGGTTTGAACATCAAAACGTGTTGCTAATAGCAAATCAAGTTCAGAGCAGCCAAAAACAGTCACTTTATCTTTTGTCCACTTTCTAGATAAAATTGTAGTTAACTCTCTGAATAGTTCTCCTTTTTCTTCATCTGAAATAGAAGAGGGTAAGAAAATATTTTCTTCAACAATCTCATTTGAATCACTGGATTGATCCAGATGATTTTCTTCCATTATCAGTCACGCTCTACTTTTGGTTTCTTAGGTGAGAGGAGAACTGAACTAGAAACAACATCAGATTCCTCATCATTAATTTCAGTTCGAAAAATCAGTACATCATTCTCTAAAATGACATGAATCTTTTTCTCGCTTATCAGTTTGGATAGAATCTCAGCTTCTATAGTTGTTAAAAGATTGTTAATTTGTGTTTTCTTAATTCTCTTACCTATCAGTTTGTCCTTAACAGTACTCTCAATATTCATAATTTCACCTTTATCTAGGAAATTGTTCGATAATCTTTTCAAGAAACCCTGGTATTTCTTCCTAAAAATCGCGATATTTTCAATTGATTCCAGTTCAATGATATCTTCAGTTAGATTATTTATTGGTTCTTCATATGATGTTTGGGTTGTTCCTGAAAGATAGACTATAGGAACACATAAGCTTCTTACTTTCTCTACAAAGGATTTCAATCTTTCTTGAGGGTACAGAAGTTGTTCTATAAAATCATTTTCTCTCAAATCATTCATTTTGATAAAATCTTCATAAAGAGCAGAATCCAACAAATTTTCTTTTTTGTTTTGCAGATATAAATAAGCATCAGAAACTTTAGACCGATCTTCCTCTGATTCTAGAAGTCTCACGATTTCTTTCTTTCTTATCGATCTACCATATTTCCTCTTGAGCTCGAAAACTAATTGAAATATGTTCTCTACCCATTCTCTATTTTCTTCTATGTAGGCAGAAATTGTATCAGAACTTTCATCTAGAATATCTTGATCAGTCATGTTTTCACCTTATGAGGTTTCACTTTACTCTCAATCAATACTTTGTGAGCAAACTCTTCAGAGAGTTCTACATCGTCAAGAGAGGGAGTTATAAGAATAAATTGAGGAGTAATTATCCTATTCTCCTTCGAGATTTTATAGGTTGTTAAAGCCATGGAAAAAGCAAGAGCTTTGTTTCTCCTATCAAGTTTTTGTGTAAATTCATCTATTGCATGAATTGGTGAGTGATTTATCATGTGTAGAGCTAAAATGATTGCTTGAGCTAATAGCGTTTTTTCCCCCCCTGAAAGCTGCCTATATCTTCTGTTATCTCCTTTGGTTTCAGCTTCTATATGTAATCCAGCATACTTCTCATCATAATAATTTCGAATTTGTATTGATACATTTACGAAAATATCTTGAAGAAGTAAATTCAGCATCTTGTTCAGGTGGTCTACAATATTAAGAAGACCGCCTTCCCATTCATTGATTCTTTTTTCTAAATCTTCTTTAAGATTATTTAGATGAATTTCAGCATTTTTTACTTCATCTTGTAAAATGCTTACTTGTTGTTCTTGTTTTTCGATGCTATCCTGTGATACTTCTGGTGTAATTTCTAATAGTTCTAATTGTCCTTTAATTTTATTATATTCAGAGGCTATTTCTTCCTTATCTGAACGGATACTTTCAGGAGGTTCTCCTTTCTCCTTTGCTTCTTTATTCAGATTTTCATATGCTTCTTTTAAATCTAAGATTTCTATTTCAAGAAAACTTATCAATTTAAGATTTTTGTCTCTTCTTCCTGCAAGTTCTTTAATCTCTTCATTTAGATGATTAAGTTTCTTTCTGATTTCATCATACTGTTTTTGTTGTATTGTAACAGTCTTCTCAATATCTACAATATCATGGGTGATTTTGTTGATTTCCTCATCAAGTTTTGAAAGGTTTTCAGTCTCAGTTCTAACTAAGATTTTAGCAGCACTTTTGATTTGCTGTAACCTGAGAAATTCATTTTCAATTTCATCAGTTCCCATTTCCCAAGGTTTCAACTGGTTCTCTAACTCTCTCTTTCTGTTGTCTAATTCAGCTAAACTTCCAGTAATTCTGATCTTATCTTCGGTAATCTTCTCAATATCAAATTGTACTAATTGTAGTTGTTCCCTTATACGTTCAATTGACTGATATTTGTTAAGATCTAAACTCAGTTTTACATTGGATCTTCTTGGTGGCCTTGAAAATGCTTCTTGAGAAAGATAAAAACTGTTACAATCTGTTGTCAAGATGTTGGTTTTATATTGCTTGGCATAGTCTGTTAGAAGATTTGGAGGTAAAGATGGAGAGCCTAATAGTATTCTTACAAACTTAACTAAATACAACTTAACTTGAAATGGTGCTTCTATTAGATTAACTGTAAAATCAATTATGCCTTCAGGTTTACTCTCTAATGATTGATTTGTAAGATAATCGGGTTTGGGTCCTTTTTCTTCCTCCAAAATTCGTCCTACTGTGAAATTTGGTTTATAGGTTGGAAAAATTTTATCGTAAATGTTTTTCGCTTCTTTATAAGCTGCATGAGTAGTAGCAACAAAGCCAAAGAGATATTTTCCTAGAGCTGCTTTTACAACATCTGTATATTTTTCGAAACCTTTCTTTATAGAGATGATCTCATATATAGGTCCAATAATCTCATCTTTAAAATCTGAATTTTGAATTCTTTCCTTATATAATATACAATCTCTTATTAATTTCCGCTCATAGTCTGACAGCTCTCCATAAAGATGAGATCTTTCATTAATTCTTTGTTTTATTTTGTCTTCATCAGTTGCTTTGTCTTTCAAATTAATTTGGCTAGACTGCAACTCACTGTTCAATTGGGAAATATTTGTATGAACTTCATCTAATTGTTGCTGTAATTGCTTTTTTTGTGAAAAACCTTCATCAGTTTGAATGGTCTCAAATTCACTTAGTTTCAAGTCGATATTTGCAATCTGAGATTTCGAAGATTGAACCACTCGATTTTTTTCTTCCTTCTGACCTTCCAACCTATTTTCCTGATCAGACAGTTCCCTCATACTAGTTTTTCTATCTACTAGTTCTTCTTCTGTTTCTCTTACATCTTTACGTAGATTATCTTGATCAATCGAAGAAATACTAAGTTTCTTTTCCAATTCTTTGAGTTCTTTCTTTTTTCTGGTTAAGTTTTGGTTTGCATCCTCAAATTGATTTTGGCTTTCAATTGCTTTAAACCAGACTAGTTCTCTTTCAAGAACCTCATATCTTTGTATGAGTTCTCTTTTCATCTGTATCCTTTCAAAGTTCTCCCTAAGTCTTTCTAACCTGCTCTCCTCTTTTTCTAATTGCATAACTAAAGGTGAGTGCTCCCTTTCCTTCTCTTCTACTTTTTTCTTCGAATTTATGTAGCTAGTAAATATTTCTTTCAGACCAGTTGCAACTAATAAACTATCTAATTTCTTATGAGGAGAACCATCTGCAAAAGAGCTGAGATATCCTTCTTCAGTGAAGTTAAGCATGGTATCCTCAAATATCCCTATGTTCTTCATTAAATTCTGAATCTGTCTTTTAGTAACGGTTATTCCCTTACCTTTCATATCAATTACTTTTCTTCTGATATTCCCTTCACGATTTATTTTCACATCGATTACAAAATAATCCTTCTCAATAAATGGTATGAGATCAGGATCGGAAGTTGTGAATATTCTGTTATCACTAAGTTTGGGATTATTCAGTTTAAGTTGGATTTGAGAGTAATTATCAAAGGGACCTATAATCTCTTTATACGTACTCAAAGAGATTCTATTTGGAACATGACCAATTGCCAAAATCAGAGCTTCTAAAATCTGTGTTTTGCCACTACCATTGGCACCTGAAATAACAACAATTGGAACTTCAGACAGACACAATTCAGTAGACTTATGCATCTTAAAATTATATAGCATAAGGCTATCAAAAACATATAAATCTGAATTGGTTACAGCTGTAGTTGCCATTCAGTTCCACTCTTGGAATCTAGCGACAAATCACTATTTAAAACAAGCTATTACAGAATAAAAATAAAAGAAAAAGAAAAAGAAAAAGTTAGTTTTTAAGTTTCTTCCTAATGCTAGTAGTAGCAACTGCTGTAACAAATATAGCACTGATTGACCAGAAGACCATATCGTATGAACCTATTCTTCGAGTATGTGTTCCACCAGTAAATACATCAGCTCCTGCGGAAGAGCCAGTTTGAGTTGATTCTCCGTAATCTTCCCAATCGTCTTCATCTTGAGCTGACCCATCTAATGCAAATAGTAGAGGAGCATCTGTTTCTGCAGCTGTATCTACAACATCATTTCCCACATCGCTTGCGAATCTACTATCATAGACCACAATGATACCGGGAATGTAACAACCATTACTCGTTAAGAAGAGCCAACGTATAGTTAAGGTTACTTCTTCACCAGGGAAGAGTGTTATTCCTTCGAAAAGTATTACTCCAACACCTAAGTGAGTTGCATTTGTTGTATATCCTTCTGTGGTGATTTTTCTTAATAGTTGCATTTCAGTAGCGTTATAAAACTGAATAGCAGTTATGTGAGTTCTTTCATCTCCAATATTTGTGATGGTTATGGTAATTTCTAATTCCCAAGGTGCATCTGTTGGAATGATAAATTCAACACTTACGTCTATATCTAGTATTGGTTGTGGAAATGCAGGTCTTCTGTCTTGAGTCTTTGGTAGAACTAATCCCCAATCCATATTTGAAACAACCAGTTGATAAGTTTCAGCGGCTCCTGCAAATATTGAGGTTAATCCTGGTGCAATGGTAATCACTCCATCAGATAGGACTGTTTGTCCAACATCACTCTTGAATCCTGCTACTCCATAAACTGGATGAATTCCTAAAAATGAATTTGCTAGAACATCAGCTTGCCCATAATATGTTGTACCATTTTCAATTGTTCCAATATCATCTATCCAGAACAGCTCACGATCAACAATTTGCCAATCTGCACCCATTCTTCCATGGTACAGGATGAGTAGAACTTCTTCAGC
>JAUWEG010000063.1 GCA_030608385.1 Candidatus Heimdallarchaeota archaeon | reverse complement strand
AAAAAATACAGTTTAAAAACAGTTGAAATGAAAGTTGGAGATGATTTAAGCGGGTTTTTTGATTATATTAGAGTGAATAAAAATTCGAAATTCACATCCCAAATATGCGATGATATCGATAGTTTTCTAGCAAACAGGCTTAAGCAATTGATAAAAAACAATATCTCTTCAGAGATTGTTAATGATATAATAGTGGATTTAAGCAATAAATTCAAATTTACAACTTCAGGAATAGGATACAATTTCAACATTAAGGTAAAATCGAGTAATTTACGTAATGCTCTTATTGATGCTGGTCTCTCTCTGATCAAAACTAATCAGATTTTAGAGGGAGCTATAAAACAAAACCAATTAATTTCATTGATGCAGCATGGAAATGCTCACAAGATGGTAAAAAAGAAAGGATATTTTACAACAATTGACGAAAATGTCCGTGAAATAGAACTTAAAACAAGAATTACTGTTAATGGTTCTGACAAATTTGTAATCACAAAAATACATCGCGATTTTTTCCTTCCAAGATTTGTGATTAGAGGAAATGGAAGATTAATACTCGAAATAGAAGGGTTTAGTTCTGTTCTTCAGATGATGGATAATGAAGGTAAAAAATTCACGGACCAATATTATGCATATTTGAAACTTGAAAGCATATTTAAAGATGCATTAAGTGAAATAAACTCATGTAAAATTGATAATAATACCTCTGCTGGTGAAGTTAGCAGAAATCTAAATGAAATGCACCAATCTATCTATTTTGAAATACTGAAACATTGTAATGAAGGCTTGTTTGAAGAGCTTTCGGTTTTTGATTGTGGAAGAATGTCTCATTGTCTGGAAACAATAAACAATCTGGGTCAAAAAACTAGGGCGCAACTTCTGAAATATTTCAAGAGCAAAAGTATTGCACCTTATACTTTTCATCAACATTGGCAAACACCTTACTCCCTTGAAAAAGCATTTCAGCTAAGAGGTATAAACACAGATTCTTCTTCAACAAATGGTTGGATAATTTTAAAAGACATGTACATTGGTAATTTACTTTCCAACGAAATTGTTAAAATTGTTGATGTGGAAAATATCTGGAATAAATTTCTAGAAGATTCAAATTGGTTTCAAAAAATATTAAGAGATTTACCTCCTCCATATAAAATACCTGATGGGTTCAATCTAAATCATAAAGCTCATACAGTTCGTCCTATTATTTTTTATGATAAAATGTCAATGACCCCAATTGTTGTTAGTGGGTATAATGGTAGAAAACAATGGTTAGGAATGAAGATAGATATGAACAAGTTTTTTGAAGAAAAATCTTCTTTTAGCAAAAATTTGTTTCAGTTTCCAATAAAAATAAACATTAGAGGAGTTGAATTCAGTCAATCAGACGAAATCGTTGATGCATGGAAAAAAAGACTTATTTATGCAGGGGTTCCGGAGGAGCAAGTGAATCTTCTCGGAACTCAGTATAATTTCAGAAATGCAGAAGGTTATTTCAATATCAAAATTTTATTTGCAATTATTTTCGAATATAGGCATATTTGGAATGAATTTGTTACTTGGATTCAAAAATATATTCAATCTGTGACTGATTGGAGTAGGATTTTACCAAATTCAGTGGATCCAGAATTTGGTCTAAGACTTCGTGTTGTGAATGAACAAATTCAATTTGATTATACAGGTACAGGTGATTGGAATGAAGTTTTGCTAGGTGTAGGCGCAAAAAAACATGGTGAGGATACGTGGAGTGTAAGAAAGGAAATAACTCGGACCTTTGTTTTCCCTACACAAAATGAACTGTTCAATAAGCTAATTACGGATATTCAATATCAAATCTGGAGACTAATACCTGAATCACCTCAAGACGTAAATGTAAATGACATCTGGGATTGTATTGTCTCTAACTGGAATGCATTTTAATTCAATTCATTGGAGTATTTGATTAAAGTGAACCCAATAGTGTACATTCTGAAATTTGTCTGTTGATAGCATAAAACTTTAAATTTGCCTATTTTTTTAGACTCATGAATTCAGCTGAATGCTTATGGGTATACGAAGTTGAAGAGTTTGGTCCTTTAACAGTTACAATTGATTCACATGGTGGTAACCTAACTGCTGAATCAATAAAGAACATCGAAGCTAATAAACAAAAGATTTTGCAGGAGTTGTAAAAAAATGATGGATATTGCACAAGTAGTAGAAGATACAGCAGCTAAATTACTCGAAATATCAGCAACTAAACTTCCAAGTAAAGTAAAGGAAGCACTGATTCAAGATGAAAAAGATACTGAGGGAAGTTTAGGTAAATCACAGTTAAAAGCTATTAACGAAAATGTCAATCTAGCTGAAACCTTCACTAAACCTATGTGTCAAGATACTGGGTTAGTATCTTTCTTCGTTAAAGTAGGGGATAAGTTTCCTATTAAATCAGAAGTTAAAACAGCTCTAATCAAAGCAACAGAGAAAGCAACAGAGAAAGTACCTCTCAGACCTAACGCAGTAGACATGTTTGAAGGAAATACCAAAAACAATGTAGGTTTAAGGGGATATGTACCATGGTTCTATTTTGATTTGGTTGAAGGAGATAAATGTGAAATTATTGCTATGCCAAAAGGTGGAGGAAGTTCTAATGTTGGGAAAATGAAGATGGTTCCTCCTGGAAAAGGAATCAAAGGAGTGAAAGAGTTTGTTGTAGAAGCAGTAGCTGCTGCTGGTCCTCTTGCATGTCCTCCTTACACTGTGGGTGTAGGTGTCGGTGGTGGAGAAGATATGTGTATGAACCTTGCTAAGAAAGCCTTGTTAAGACCTCTTTATCAATATCATGAAGATGAAAATATTGCTTCAATTGAGAAAGAACTCAAAGATATTCTAAACAAACTTGAAATTGGTGCAATGGGGCTTGGAGAAGGAACATCTGTATTTGACGTTCATATGGAATTTGCTGCAAGACACCCAGCAAGTTTGCCAGTGGGTGTTGTTATCTCTTGTTGGGCATTGAGACATGCAGGCGCTACAATAGATAGAGAAGGAAATGTGGAATTTCACCTACATTAAATTTTTTCACTATTCTTTTTTGAATTTACTTTTAATAGATTTTAAGCGATTGAGGAATTAACTTATATTGTTATAAGTTTATGTTAATATTGAACTAATTTGGGAAAAGTCAATGCTAACAGAATTGCAGAAAAATTTCTTAAAAGGTAAAAGAAACATAATTTGTTGTTTAGTATTTATTCTACTGATAGCTCTGTGTTTCTTGATTATTCCAAGTTTAGCTAGTTCTTCTGTAGTTTTACCAACTCCACAAAAAACAAGTGATGTACTTTTAGATGATGTCTTAAGCTCTAAATTTTCCACTCAAGACAGAGAGAAAACAAATGAGAGTTTTGATTTAAACAGTATTTCTCAATTAGCATGGGCAGCTCAAGGAATAACCCATCCTCCATCTCGAACTGTTCCAAGTGCTGGAGCAACTTATCCTCTCGATGTCTTCATAAGTACTAGAATAACACTTGAGCATTTAGATAATGGAACATATGTTTACAATCCAACTGATCATTCGCTAACACGATCTGATATCCAACCTACTTATATATCAATATTGCAAGTAATCCTTTCTGACAATAACCATTTAAGTCTGGAACTGATCAATTCCGCCCCAGTTCTGTTTCTTATAACTGCAGAATATGAACGAACAACAGAAAAATATGGTGACAGAGGAATACGGTATGTTCATCTTGAAATTGGGCATTTATTACAAAATTTAAGAATTCAAGCAAAAGCACTGTTTGTAGAGCTAGAAATAGTTTTGAATTTTGATGAGCATCTCTTACAATCACTTTATGGAATAGAATATACTCCTTTAGCTGTTGTTTTTGCATGGGAAACGGATTCAGTAGATCTCCATCTCAATAAGAAACTCAATTGCATTAGCTGCAATAATCTTAAGTTAAATTACTACAATTTTGACGTCCAAACATCTACATCAGTTGAAGAAGCTATTAATGCTCGTAGATCCATTAGGGATTATTTACCTGATGCAATAAAGGAAACAGAAATCAAACACTTGTTAAAGTATAGTATAAACCAGAAAGATGTACAATCGAATGAATCTGTTTTTGACCCCTTTCTAGGTAATTCGTCCATTGGTGCATACTTGTCAGTTAGTAATATCGAAGGGATTGAAGAGGGAGTTTACAGATATATTTCCACAGATCAAAGTCTTAATCAAATCATCAACAACTCAAAACAAGAAGAGTTATGGGAAGCAAGTTTAAAACAACAATGGGTATTAGATGCTGCTGCAGTAATTGTGTTGTTTATGAATCAATCAGCATTATATGAAAATAATAAAACATATGAATTCAACTATAGGAATGCTTTGTTCGATATAGGTGCAGCAGCTCAGAATCTTTATTTGGAAAGCTATGCTTTAGGTTTAGGAATGGTAGTTGTTGGTGCTTTTTCTGATTCAGAAATAAAAAGCATAATAACTGCCTTATCAGAAGAATCCCCAATCTATGTCATACCGGTTGGAAAAGTATCAGTAATAACTGCTTATGGACCATTTGGGACATGGAAACAAATGATAACTAGCATATCCGCTTGGTTAAGTATAAGTGGCATGTATTTCGCACATCTTTTCATAACACCAATGATAAGAAAGAAAATCAAAAGCAAGAAAAGTGTTAGGTTACACATAAGTTTGGTACTGCTATCCCTCTTGTTTTTAGTTGTACATCTGTTTCTTGATCATGGAGGATGGAGTTTTCTAAGTAATCCAACTTGGGTAAGTTTCTGGGGAGTTATTAAGTCTATTTTTTTCAATTTTTCATTAAAAGGAGAGTTAGACCCTTATAATGTAGGATTCTTAATTTCAAGACTTGTTATGTGGTTTGGTATATTCTTCTTAGCTTTAAGTCTTGCTCTTCTTTTTAGAAAAACAAGACTAAAATTTGGTAGTAAAATAAAAATTATTCACAAGTATTTTGGATATGCTTTAGTGATAATGATAATATACCATGCTTTGATGAATGGAGTTCTAGCAAGCTACATATATCCTTGGAGTGTGATTATTCTTGTTTTTGCAGCACTTAGTTATGCATTCTTGACTTTATATCCAAGATTAAGAAAAATGAAGATAGTCACAAAATAAAGAATCATTCAACTACTAATTTTCTTTTCTTGTAAGGAAATAAAATAAACCGTTTCTCAAATTCATTCCAACAAAACATATTTCCATTTAGTAAAAACTAATGAAAAATGGATTATAGTGAATGTTCTTGATCGTGGTTTTGAAGAAACTTCTGATTAGAAATTTAAAGACTAATCTCTCTTCATTTCTACCATCTTGTTACAATCTTTTTACTAGTTACTAGATGTTTCGTTAATATCTAGAAGAATCATAATAAAGAACATAATACTCAATCCTGCAAGTGTTCCAGAACCCACATATAAACTTTCATTATGCTTGTTTATTCCTATTATCGTTAGAATTACACCTAATATAATTAAAATTGCTGTGCTAACCATCATTTGTACATACTTTTTCTTTTGCATTTGTTGTCCATGTACTAGTTCATTCATGCTCTACGCCAAGAATTTCTTTAATTAATCATAAATATATTTTTCCACTAGAAAATCTAAATAATAATCGTTTTATAATTATAACTATCACATTTTATCTATATATTCACTCATTAATTGATTAAATACCAGTGTATTCCGATAAGTATATTCTATATTCGATACTTATAATGAACTATCTATACAAAATCGCTAGTATTTGGTGGGAAATAATCAAACAAAATTCAGTATTTTGATTATTTTCTTTTGTTTTTAGTAAATTTTTTTATAGAATTCTATTTAATTTAAGTTATGATTGATCCACTTCAACCACCTGTTGCTAAAAAAGAGCTGAAAATAACCGAGATTCATGGTCAGAAATTAGAGGATGATTATTTCTGGCTTAGATTTAAAGAAAATCAAGAAGTTATAGATTATTTAACAGCTGAAAATGATTATACTAAAGAGAAAACTAAGCATCTAGATGCTTTCACCGATGAACTGTTCAATGAGATGAAAAATAGAATTAAGGAAGATGACGAAAGTGTTCCGTACAAATTCAAAGACTATTATTACTATGATAGAAATGAGAAAGGGAAGGAGTACAAAATCTATTGTCGTAAGCATTTAAGTTTAGAAAATGAAGAAGAAATACTCCTTGATATAAATGATTTAGCCAAAGATTACGAGTATTACAAGCTTAGAACATTTAAGATAAGCCCAAACCAGAAAATGCTAGCTTATTCTATTGATAACACAGGTTATGAGAAATTCATTATCCAGATTAAGAATTTAGAAACAGGAGAAACTACCACTCCTGGAATTGAAAACATTGGTTGGAATTTTGAGTGGGTTGATGATAATGCTATTTACTATAATATAAGAGATGAAGCACAGAGACCTTATGCATTAAAAAGACACATGCTTGGTTCTTCATCGAAAGAAGATCCAGTGATTTTTGAGGAGAAGGATATAGAAAGACGTATTTTTGTTTGGAAAAGCAAGGACAACAAATATCTCTTTATGAATTCAGAATCAACTATAAGTTCTGAAATAAGATATCTGGATGTATCTGACCCTCTGGGTGATTTCCAAATATTCTTTCCAAGAGAAGAGAAACATGAATATCATCTTACACACAAAGATGGATTTTTCTACATTGTAACAAATTCAGGTGATTCGACTAATTTCAAATTAATGAGATCAACTGTAAAAGACTTTGAAATGAAGAACTGGGAAGAGATAATTTCTCATAATAAAGATGTACGTCTCATGTGGACAGAGGCTTTTGAGGATTTTCTAGTTATCTATAAAAGAGAAGCAGGTTTAGCGAAAGTAGATATTTTTTATGAAAGGAATAGTGAAAATAATCACACAATAGAGATGCCTGAAACTGTGTATGGTGTTTGGGATGGTGACAACTTTGAATATTCTTCTGATTATCTTAGATTAGTTTATACTTCACTAATAACTCCTAAATCAGTTTATGATTACGATGTGAATGAAAGAAAATTAATTTTAAAGAAACAAGACGAAATTAAGGATTACAACAAAGAAGATTTTGTTACAGAAAGGAAATATATTACAGCACGTGATGGAGTTAAAGTTCCAATCTCTATTGTTCATAAGAAGAACATTACTACTCCTGCTCCAACATTTCTCTATGGATATGGCTCTTATGGTGTATCAATTGATCCTTATTTCTCCCCAACAGCAGTTAGTTTAGTTGAGAGAGGAGTAATATATGTAATCGCTCATGTCAGAGGAAGTGGAGTACTAGGTAGACCATGGTATGAAGACGGTAAATTGTTAAAAAAGAAAAACAGCTTCTATGATTTCATAGATACAGCAGAACATCTGATAGAAAACAATGTCACCACCAAAAAACAACTAGTTATTGCTGGTGCTAGTGCAGGGGGATTATTGGTTGGGGCTGCAGTTACAATGCGTCCTGATTTATTCCACTTCGTTGTTGCTAGAGTACCTTTTGTAGATGTTGTAAATACAATGCTAGATGCAAGTATTCCACTAACAGCTCAAGAATGGAAAGAATGGGGAGATCCAAAAGAAAAGGATAATTTTGATTACATGCTTTCCTATTCTCCATATGACCAAGTAAAATCACAAAATTATCCACACATACTTGTAACTTCTGGGTTAAATGATCCTCGTGTTGCTTTTTGGGAACCAGCTAAATTTGTTGCTAAGCTTAGAATACTTAAGACAGATAACAATGATTTGCTGCTCAAAACAAATATGGGTGCTGGACATCATGGAGCTTCTGGACGATATGAATCAATGAAAGAAACCGCATTTATTTACGCTAATGTTCTTGATAAAGTTGGGTTAGTTCAAAAATAGTTCTTTTATAATTTTCTATTTTTTTCTATTAATCGTTGAGAGCATACTCTGTGGTAGTATATGATTCCCTTATACTTACTTTACCATTAGTATATTGAGTTGCAAATTGACCACAATTGGTACCAATGTCATTCTCTTCCCATTCACCAATACTGATAGCAGCACTAAAACCTAGTTTTTTGAACTCTTTAACTAATGGGAAGATTTCTGTATTTTCTACAGTAATCCCACTCTGGAGTTTATTATCTATAGCTTTGTTAGTAGGGTTAATTGGAGTCAACTTAATCCAATACTTTTCTGGATCAAAAACATGAGCAACTATTTCGGGATTAATCTTAGAATCTTCAGCCACTGCAAAGTTGAGTGTTATTTTTCTGTCTCCCTTTTTGTACCATTTTTCACCAAATTTTGCAATTTCCCCGAGATCCCAGATATTTGTAGTCATCCATTTTTCTCTTTCTTCTTGATCAGTTGAATGAATAGAGAACTGTAGTTGGAAATTACCATTAGAATAAAGCTGATCCTTCAGTTCAATTAAATCATCAAGGAAACCGTCGCTGTTGTTTGGAGCAATGGTACTAAGACAAGGCATTAATCCTGGAGCTTCATATTTTTCTGGAAGCAATTTTAGAACCTCTAGAACATTTCTATTTAATGTAGGTTCACCCATTCGAGCAAATTGAATTTTGAATTTAGGAATTGGTATTTTTCCATCAGGGAAACGTTTCTTAATCATGAAGTCGATTTCTTCGAGCATACCTTCTGTAGAAATCTTTCCATGGTAGTACTCTCCAGCATCACACATTAAACAACCAACAGGACACCCATACATGGTCGAAATAACCAGAACCCATTTTTCTTCTCTAGGAATAGGCGGTTGTAGACTTTCAACAAATTCTACAATTTTATCATCTTGTTTAGCTATGTAGAGAATAGCTAAATCTTCCTTACCATATTTCCCGAGAAGCTCCATGATAACTTTCTTCAAGAGTTACCTCTTTAACTATTTCCATTGCTGCTTTCATGCCATCTCCCATAGCAATAGAGACTTGTCTGTAATTGTTCTTTTTAACATCCCCAACAAAATATAGATGAGAATTTTCAGCTTTACCTTCATACACTTCTAGTAATTTTTCTGAAACAATATCCAAATTGGATTCTCTACCTATTGCAACAATAATCATATCCCCTATTACAAGTAAAATTTTGTCATCTTTCTTTGCACTAAGAACTAGTGTTTTTCCATCAAACTTAATTTTACTTGGAATTACTCCTGCTAAAATACTTATATTTTCTGCATGATGTGCTCTGTCTTGAAGGATGTGTATACTTTTTGATATTTTGGATCTTTGAACTATAGATATGTTATCAGCAGAATCTTTGTGGTTAAGTGCGTAATCATAAGCTATATCTCCTCCCCCTATGATGATAACGTTCTTTCCCTTAACATGATTTCTGGCATTATAGTTTTCATAAAATAGTTTCTTCTTGGAAAAAGCTTCTTCTTCTCCTTGGATCCCAAGTTTTTTTGGTTTTGAACCAGTACCTACGATGAGATATTGGCTCTGAATCAATTCCTTATTTGTTTCAATTAGAAATCTAAAAGCGTTAATTCCAATGTTCTTGTATTCAACGGATTTAACTGTTCGAGTAATATATTTGACATTTTGTTTTCTTATCTGCTGTTTGAGTAATTGGACGTATTCCTCTCCACTAATTCCCTTAGGAAAACCTAGTAGATTTTCGATAAGATTGGCATTTCGTATTTTTCCGCCAATTTCATCTGTAATTAAGAGATTATCCAGACCCGCTCGAGTTAATTGCATTGCAGCTGTTAAGCATGCAGGTCCTCCACCAATTAAAGCAACAACAGTTTCTAATTTATCTTTCATTTACAATCTCCTCAGTTGAAGTACAACGACCAAATCCATGAGAAATTGCCCTTATAGTTCCAAGATGCAATTCTTCAGTATATGTTGCAGTTGCATCGATGATATAAATTACTTCAAAATCCTTCATAAACGCATCTCTTGCAGTGGTTTCACAGCAGAGATGGGACATTATTCCAGTTATGATAACTTGTTCTACATTCTTATCTTGAAGTATTTCTTCTAAATTTGTTTTTTCAAAAGCACTATATCTATTCTTAAGCAGTATTTCTGATCCATCTGCGTTTAAATGTGGAGATATTTCTGCATCTTTTGTTTCTTTTTGAATGGAATCTCTCCACCATTTTGTCATCATTTCTTCTGGGTTCTCTGTGTCAATATGTTTAGTGAAAATTATTGGTCTTTCTTTTTTATGAAAATGCTCTATTAGTCTAGATATGTTATCAATAATGTTTGAAGCAGAAGGGACATAGGCATGATTCGATTCGTTAAGGAAGAAATTTTGCATGTCAAGAATAAGTAATGCTGCTTTGGATACATCAAAATCAAAAACAATGAACTTCTTCATCTTTCTACATTCAGTAATCCATTGAGAAACTTTCTCTTTTTGATTTTCCTTTGTTAGATAGATTTCCTTTTCCATTATGAAACGCTTAATTTTACACCTTAAAAGAGATTCCGTCACTTATATGCAAGCACACTTTCATTATCATCAGTTCGTTTTGTTTTGAAACCAACTTCATTTAATCTTCTTTGAATTCCACTGATGAAATCCTTCCCCCTATACTTTGAACCAGGTTTTCCAACATAATGAAGCATACGACCTTCTTTTTTTAAGATTCTGAACAAGTCCACATAAATTTCTTGTGAGTAAAGCTCACCAGCTAAAGCAAATCTGGGCGGGTCATGGAGAATGACATCAAAGGTCTCATCAGCCATTTGCTTAACAGCAACACATGCATCTTCCAAAATTAATTCAATTTTATTGCTTTCAATTCCTGTAAAAAGATCTGCTGAATAGGGATTATATCTAGCTATTTCAATGACATTAGGATCTTTTTCAATGGTTGTAACAAAAGCCTTCATTCTGAATGATTCAATAGCGGTGTATCCCAACCCAGTACAAATATCTAAAACCTTCTCACTTGCTGCAACATTAACAGCAAAGATTTTCCTTCTAGCATCTTCTAGAGGTGTGACGTGCTTGGTTCTATGCATTCTGATGCCATCTATCTCAATGGTAGGTGCTGTGTTTTCTATGGGTTCAAGCTTGTAGTATCGTTCATCGAAAAAAGCAATTTTCTTAGGTTTTTTATCAATTAAAAAAACAGAAGGGTTTTTTGCTATTTTTTGAATAGTTTTTAGGTCGTAAATAAAATCACCAATTATTATCTTATTTTGTTTGAAAACTACTTTATGTTGAGTGAACCTGAGATCAAAGAAAGCAACAATGGATTCCTTCCCTTGATGATAAGCTTCTAAAATCTTCTCTGCTTCAAAGGAATCAATTAGCATCTCTAAATCTCATAGAACTTCTGGAGAATATTAAACTTCCTAATAGAGTTTTCAAAATCATTAATTTAACGTGGTTATTACACTCTAGATTAAAAAGAAAATATGTTTTCAAAAGAAGTAAAACTAATCTATTCTTATTTCTTTTAGAAACTTACCTGCTCTGAAAATACCATAAGCAGGAAAGATAACTAGTACAAGAAAGAAATAATAGAAATTTTTGTAGTTAAAGTCACTATAAATGGGAATCTTTGATAAAGGATAGGGATCTGTAGAGTTTGAGTAACCATAAATTAAGTATGGACCTTCTCCTGAGTAGTCATTCCAAAAATTACCTTCTTGGGAGTTAACATCATACCAAATATTGGAATTTCCATTATCTATAGCCTGAGGGCTACCATTGTAATTATTGTCGATGAAGATATTATGATGAACAACATTGTAACCTGAACCAAATATTAATCTCAAACCTGTGTTATATATGTCTGAATTTCCATTTCTTTCTATATGATTGAAATTAATATCACAGTAATCAGAATTGATAAGCGTTATACCAGACCTTTCGTTTTCTAAACAAGTATTGTCTATTAAAGAAACATTTTGAGAATCAGACAATTTTATACCCTCTACATAATTATTCTCACATAAATTAGATTTAAGTAATGAATCTTTAACATCTCTAAGATAAATTCCCGTTCTTCCATTTTTGCATATATTTTCAAGAATATGTATATTCTCTGAATCATAGATTTCAATTCCCCAGGTCCGAATATAACCAACTGAGCTACTAATGTGTAGTTGTTGTAATATTATACTATTGCAATAATGAAGTGTTACTCCTGCGAATTCGTAGTCAATTCCTTGATTTTTAACAACTACTCCTTGACAATTGACAAGTATTAATTGTCCATAAAGTGGTTCAGTGATTTTTACATCAAATAGGTTGATGAAAAATCCTAATTCTTTGTTATTAACTAAATTATCTTGGATGTCATAAGAAGAGTAATCAACTAGTAAGTCTGCATCTATTTTTAATCCTGAATAATATAATCTATTATTTTGTATTTGAACATCTGTGGAATCCTTACACGATATCGAAGTATGATCTGAAAATATAGTGTTGTTAAATATAGCTACGTCAAAGGAATTCTGAAGCCGTATGCCTATGTATGAGTTATTATTTACAACATAATTTTTCGATATTGCAGCTCCAGATGACTCATCTAATACGATCCCATATAGTTCATTGTTAAAACAAGTGTTATTCTCTATAGATGCAAAATTAGAACGGCAAACAACAATACCTGCTGAAATAGAATTTTCTATTACTAAGTTTTTCTTTATTTCTATGCTTGCACAGCTTTCAACTCTGATTCCTCCCTGGGAGTTTTTTCTACAGTAATTTGATATGATTTCACTATACTCACAGTCAAGAATTCTCATTCCATAATAATTGTTGTAATTACATGTATTATTCATTATCAGAGTATTTGGGGCATCTCGAGCAGAAATACCCACAAAACTATTGCTAAAGCAAATGTTGTTTTCAATAATGGCAGTATTGGTTGTAATGTTTCCAATGTTAATACCACTAGAACCAGCATCTATAAGGCAGTTTTGTATCTTGAAATATTTACTTGTGTTATGTATGAGAATCCCTGAATGATTAGAAGTTGTTATATTATAGTTCTCAATTATGTAGGGATCTATTTCAGTACCCACTCCTGAGAAACTGTAATTACTAAAATAATCATCAGAAAGAATCTCGATAGAGGGATGAGAAACATAACTATAAGTATAATCATTAGGTTTCAGTGAAGAATCAAAATATAACTGTGGAATCTCTTTTCTTTCTGGGTATGATGAATGAGAAGTACTATCAACTGTTAAGTTGAATGCTAAAGAATTTACTAATAAAAAGATTACAGTTATACTTTTTATTCTCATTATCTATCAGATTACTTGGATTAGCTGATTACTTAAGTTTTTTCAGTATAACGCAAATTGATTTTCTTTTAGTTTGAGAAAATAACCTTGTTGTTTTTCACTTGTGTAAAAATTAAAACTGTTTAAATATGGTGAATCCTATAATACTAGATGGTGCTTTGTTATGTCTCCTATGGGAAAGAAAAGAATGATAATTCTTTTTTCTATTATTATTGTAACCATGATAATAGTCTCAGTAGTAGGTTATTTTCTTTGGAATATGTTCCTCTCACTTTTTGGAACGATAGAATATGGTATTGAAATTCGTTCTGATGAGGATTTTTTAAAATATGATTTTTCTGGAACAGGATCCTCAGTAGATCCTTATATCATCGAAAACTATGTCTTTAATGGTAAATATATGGGAGTATTAATACAAAATGTTACTAGAAGTTTCATTATTAGAAATTGCACTATAACAGGGTTTAATGTAGGAATCTTGTTGAGTGACATCCGAAGCGATTTTGCTCTGATAATTAATAATGAAATTGCAAATGGTTCATGGGTTGAAGTAGGAGCTTATGATGGTATAGAAGTCACAAATTCAAGCAATGTCTTAATAGAAAACAACACCTTATCTGGAACAGGAATGAACGGAATTTCACTTAAATTTTCAGAGAATTGTACAATTAAAGAGAATTATATAGAATACTGTGGCGATGGAATTGAAGTTGAGTTTTCATCAAAGATTGTATGCTCACAAAATAATGTTTCACAAACTAGTGATGGTATCAAAGTTAGCAATTCATTCAATACATCTATATTTGGAAATATTATTTATGACTGTGATTATAATATTATTGAGATTCTTGAAACATACTCGTGTTATATCACTGGAAATTATCTTATTAATATTGGTTCAAGTAACGAATATTCAGGAAATGGACTATACATGAGAAGGTGTATGGATATGACCATAACCAATAATACTTTTGCAGGATTTGAAGATGGAATTAAAATATATTATACAAATTCTAGCATATTTGTATTCAATCTAATCGAAAACTGTGAAAACTACGGTCTTAGCTTTTTCCAAGATTGTATTTTGAATGAAATCTATCTTAATGCCTTCATTGACAATTCCTTTGGAAATTCTCAAGGATATGAATATTCTTTAACAAACAATAACAGATGGTATAACGAAATTATTCTTCAAGGAAACTACTGGAGCAATTATTTAGGTTCAGGAAATTATACAATAGATGGGAATACTGATACTGAAGACATATATCCGCTTCTAACTTCTCCTCTCTAGTTTTTTACAGTATAATGAGAACATGTTTACTCTGAAATCTCTGGATTAACCTTGCTGTTTAGAGGACCTTATTGAAAGAGAGTGCCTGCCTTACATAGTCTCAGATAAGCTGCAAATCTATTCCGTTATCTATCCAGGTACTGAAATATGACCTTGAACTATTTTCCATTTATCTTCATTCTTCTTTATGACACTAGTTAACCTTGCGGGAATACTTCTCCATTCACCTTCAACTTTTATTTTAAAGTTAACCTCAGCAGCAATCCAAGCGACTTTACCATGTGAGTTTACATTTAACCAGTCATATGTAAGAGAAATCTCTCCACGTCTTTCATTGTATTCTACTGCTGCACTTTTGTACTCTTCCCATCCTAACCATTTTTCATCTGTTCCAAACATTACAAGATTTTCATCTTGTTGGAAAAGGTTAAGATATCCCTGTATGTCGTCTTTTGGGTATGCTTCAACATACTCATCAAAAAAAGCTCTTACTTCAGCTTCTGTTTTTGGGTCATTACTCAAGACATCACTTCACTCATAATAT
>JAUWEG010000040.1 GCA_030608385.1 Candidatus Heimdallarchaeota archaeon | reverse complement strand
TTGCTCGATTGTAGAGATTCTTTGTTTGATGGCACAGTCTACTCAGAATTGGATGATGTTTCACTTCCATCACTTCTGCTCTATGTACTACTCCCATCACTTCTTTCCCTAGATTTTCCTATTTAAACTCCAATAATACTTGTTCCTACTATTATGCTTTTTATGACTATATTACGAAATCACACCATAAGTTTTAATTAACAACTACTGTTTTCTTCTATCAAGTGAAGTAATATGCCCTCTATCCAGATTTACATTGGACAAAACGAAGATATTCCTGAAAAATTCCACGAACAGTTTTTCGCTTTAAGACAACTGTGTGATGAGGAATGGAGTGGTTTTCTTCCCCCTTCATTGGATTATTACAGAAATTTCTGGACCATTCCTCGTGAGAAAGGTTCTGCTAAAATTAAATCAATAGCTGTAGATGAAGATAACTTAGTAATTGGTTTTGGTGTTATATTTTGGAATACTATGTATGATAATTTAGACAGATCATGGTTCAGACTATATGTTTCTCCAGAAGAAAGAAGGAAAGGAGTAGGTTCAAGAATTCTCAAGGAAATGGTAAAATCTTTACCCAAAGAAATAAAGAAGGTTGGAGCTGATGCACCTAAGCATTCTCCAGGGGAACATTTTCTACAGATGTTTAAAGGAAAACACAGTTATGAAGAAGTCATTATAATAGTTGATTTGGAAGAAGCTGTTCTCAAAGATGTTGAGCAAGAAGCGAAGAGGCAAAGAGAACTGGCATTAAGTAAAGGATATCTAATTGTTCGAGTTGACGATGGAGATTACAAGTCCCATTTTGATGAAGAGGAGTTTGTGAAAATTGTTGAACAGGTTTGGAATGATATGCCAAGAGAAGATCTGACAGAAGAGGATATGAATATCACTGTAGACCGTCATCAAGCGATTGTTGAGAGAAATAAAAAAGCTGGACAAGAGTATATTTCATTTGTAGCAGTGCACGAAGAGACAGAGAAACCTGTAGGTTACACAACAGTTGCAATAAACAAATATCAACCTGCTATTGCATGGCAAGATGATACAGGAATAATTCTTGAGCACAGAGGAAATGGTTTAGGATTAGCTGTAAAATATCAATCACTATTAACTCTGCTGAAAGAAACTAAAGCAAAGTATTGGAGAACAAGTAGTGCTCAGAGTAACAAATACATGCAAAGAATTAATGAAATTCTGGGACATAAGGTCTGGCAGAGTGAACCCGTTTATGAATTAGAGAGAAAAATTGTTGAAGAACTTCTTTCTATTAGCTAAAAAAATGTGAAAAGTATTTATTAATTGAACAATCATATTATTAATGAGAGAATGAACAGAAGGAAGAGATTTAAGAAAAAAGAACTTATGGTTCTGATATTGATTCTTTCACTTTTATTACTTAGTTCTAATAATTTCCTCAATTCTACAAATAATATGCAAGCTTCTAAACAAGAAATGAATCTTTCTTCTTTTTCATACATATATATCAATGATGATTCAGATTTTGTTGATTATGGATTCCTAGGAAATGGAACAATTGATGTTCCCTATCTCATCCAAGATATGATTTTAAGTGATGATTCACCAACCGAGTCTTCAATTAAAATTGAAGATACAACCAAATATTTCATTATCTCTAACAATACTATAACAGCTATCAACAGCAATGGTATATACATAGACAATGTTGCTAGTGGAACAGGAAATATTTCAAATAATACAATCAACTTTCTAGGTGAATTCTATATTGGAATTAGAATAATAGCATGTGATGGATTAAGAATCGAAAATAACAGCATCGAATACTGTGGCAAAGCCATAGATTTATGGTGGTGTGAAGAAATTGAAATTTATAATAATGAAATTAAGCATTGTACAGTTGGTTTAATTGGTACAGGGGTGGACTTCGTTAAATTCGAATATAACCTCATGTACTCAATTGACCATGCCATTGGATTTTATTTTGGAAGTTCATATATTACAATTAAAGAAAATAATCTTATTAGAGTTACTTCAGGCATCAGCTTTTTAAAAACTGCTTATTCAGAGATTTCTTCAAACTACATACAATCTCAAAATGAATGTGGTATTTCTTTTTCAGAGAGCACAAATAATTTTGTCCACAATAATACTATAGAGAATGCAAGTATAGGTATAGAAATTAGGACTGGTTCTGATCACAATATCATTTCTGAAAATAAATTATTAACAAGTTTTCAAAACAGCTTATTTGTAGAGTCAAGTGATTATATTACATGTACTAAAAATAATTTTTCAGAAAGTTCTTATGATGGTATTTTTGTAAATTATGCTTCAAAGATTCTTTTTCAAAATAACGATATATTAGCAAGTGGGTTGAACGGCATATACCTTAGAAAATCATTTGAAATTTACATCGGTAAGAATTTCATTGCTAACAGTGAGAAAAATGGTATATATTCAACAAATTCATCTAAAGTGGTGATAACTTTTAACTACTTTTTTTATAACTTTGAATATGGGGTCTTTCTAGATTACCAGTCTTATTTCAATGTAATACACCACAATGAATTTGTTAATAACAATCAAGACGGAATAAGCCAAGCTTTCGACGATGGAGAACAAAATACATGGTATGATTCAAATCTTGAGGAAGGAAACTTTTGGACTGATTTTTCAGGTAAAAATGGATATGAAATTGATGGGTCTGCAAATTCTGTTGATATCTATGCTTTTAAATCAGACAACGGTACAACAAATGATGTCACTTTTCTTAATAACACTCTCTGGATTTCTATTCTTCTTTTAGTATTTTTTATAAAAAGAAAAAATCGTTACAAATGATTGAGTCCACATAAAATCAACTCCATTTTCTATATTGATTAGTTAAGATGGATGAAAAGAATTTATTAGTTGGGTTACTTATTATTTATAAGAAAATGATCAACTTTAGAGCTTTTAAGAAAAAAGAACTTCTAGTTTTGTTCTTGATTGTATCATTTTCTATGCAAATTTCTAAAAATCCCAATAATTCAACAAATAATAATCAAACTTTAAAGCAAGATTCTACTTTTTCATCTTTCAGTTATATTTTTATTGACGAAGATTCGGATTTTGTTGATTATGGTTTTCCAGGGAATGGAACACATTCTGATCCATATCTTCTACAAGATATGACTTTAAGTGAGAATTCTACTACACTGTCTTCAATTCACATAGAAAATACAACTAGATTTTTTGTAATCTCAAACAATATAATAACAGCAAATAACAACTATTCAATATATCTAAATAATATTGCAAGTGGAACTGGAGTTATCTCAGACAATTCTTTCGACTTTTCAGACACTTCATGGCCTTTTTCCAATATAGGAATAAGTATTGTGTCTTCGAATGGAGTAAGAATAGAAAAAAACGATTTTAAATTTTGCTATAGATCTATTGAACTTTGGTGGAGTGAAGATATAGATATTTATAACAATGAAATTCGACACCATGATCTAATTGGTGTTGGATCTCATAATATTAATATCGAAAACAACAATTTACTAGGAAGTGTTAGATTTACTTCTGGAAGTTCATATATCACAATTAAAAACAATTATATTCATGCTCATACGGGTGTGTATTTCTCTGAAACTACATATTCAGAAATTTCTTCAAACTACTTCGAATATCCTTATGATGAAGCAATTTCTCTTACTGAGAGTTCTAATAATTTAATTCACAATAATATCATAGAAGATGCAGGCATAGGAATAGAAATTAAGTCGAGTTCTAATCGGATTACTCTCACAGAAAATACATGTGCGACAAGCCGATATTATAACTTGTTTGTAGAGTCTTGTGAGAATATTATATGTTCTAGGAATAATTTCTCACTAAGTACGTATCATAATGTTATTTTTCATGATGTCTCCAAAATTGTTTTCCTCAATAATGATGTCGTAAGTGCAGGATATCATGGACTATATTTCTCAACATGTCCTGATGTTTTTGTTAGCCAAAATTATGTAGCTAGAAATGAACGTTCTGGTATATATTGTGATAATGTTGATGATTCTGCTATAATTAATAATTATATACATCAAAATTCATATTATGGGCTTCTTTTTGATATTCAATCATCAAACAATGTTATTCACCATAATGAGTTCTATAACAATAACAAATATGGTTATAGCCAAGCATGTGACGATGGGGAAAATAATACTTGGTTCGATCCTACTCTAAAGGAAGGTAATTTGTGGATGGACTATGAAGGAAAAGGAGATTATTACATAGACGGTACTGCTCAATCTGTGGATATTTATCCTTTAAGTTCTGAACCTACTAATACAAATACTCTATCAACTTCAACAGGAATTATCTTTTTTGCAATCACTATTATAGCAATTTACTTTCTAGGTTCTAAAAGAAAAATGAGATACTCTAAGAGTTCAAAGAGAAGATTGTAGAGAGTTTTGTAAGAGTAAAAGATTATAAGTAAAAAAGCAAATTAAATACTAATGAGAACGAGTAGATTGGCAAAATTCAAACTGAGTCGATTATTCGTTCTGATGATTCTTATGTTTTCATTATCATATACAATGATTCTTTCTAGCACAGGTTCGAGTTCTGTTCAAATAGATTCTGGAAAAAAACTCTCATCTTTGATAAATATATATATAACTTCAGATTCTGGATTTATCGACTATGGGTTTCCAGGGAACGGTACTTCAGAGAATCCTTACTTAATACAAAATATGTCTTTTAACAATGTATCACCAAATGGATATTCGATTTTTATCAAGGATACTACTAAATATTTTGATATTTCAAATAATACTATTGTTGCAAATAATGATGGAATATATTTAGAAAATATTACATCAGGAACGGTTATAATAAAAGCTAATATATTTAAAAATATAGTAGATTATGAAAACGCAGGATTGAGGGTTTATTACTCCGATGGAGTAAAGATTGAAAACAATACTTTTGAGAAGTTATATTATGCTATACGTTTTTACTATTCAGATGAATCTTTAATTCAAAATAACAGCTTTACCGCGTGTAGATATGGAATAAGAGGTTCTTATACAGCTGAAACAATGATTCAATCAAACATTTTGTTACAGTGTGACGAAGGAATACGCATCTTCAATAGTCCGAATAGTATCATAAGTAACAATAGTATAACTTTGCCAGGGTATTATCGAACTTCTACATATGATATTGCTATTTCAGTAGATAGAAGTGATTATTCTGAAATTTCTTCTAACTATATTTATGAAAGAATGCAAGAGGGAATTCTATGCTCAGAAAGTCTATACTGTTTTATTTATAACAACACTATTGATAGAACAGAAGTTGGAATCAAAATTGAGTATTATTCTCATTACGCTACTGTTTTGGAGAATTTTTGTTCTAGAAGTTTAGCTTACAACTTGCATATAGAAAATAGTGATTATGTTACAGCTTCGAAGAATAATTTCTCAGAAAGTGCTTTTGATGGTATATTTTTCAATTATGTTTCAAAGGCTCTAATCTCAGGTAATGATATAATTTCAAGTGGTACTAATGGGATATATCTTAGAAAATCATCTGAGATTTATATCGGACAAAATTATATTACAAAGAGTACGTTTAATGGCATCTATTCTACAAATTCATCTGATTCAGTTATATCTTATAACTACTTCTTTGAAAACACTAAATATGGAGTCTATCTAGACCAATATTCTTATTTTAATAGAATACACCACAATGAGTTTGTATATAATAATCTAGATGGGTTTAGCCAAGCTTTTGACGATGGAGAACAGAATGTATGGTTTGATTCAAACCTTGAGGTAGGTAATTTTTGGACTGACTTTTCTGGTAAAAATGGATATGAAATTGATGGATCTGCACATTCCATTGATATTTATGCGTTTAAATCAGAAAACACTACCACAAATGACGTTACTTTTCTAAATACTCTCTGGATTTCTATTCTTCTTTTAGCATTTCTTAAAAGAAGAAAAAATCGTTACAAACGATTGAGTTTTAAATAAAATCTACCTCACGATTTTGTTCAATATTTTGAATAGAGTGAATTACCATGTCAAAGAAAGTTGTAATCGTAGGTGGTGTTGCAGGAGGAGCTTCGACAGCAGCAAGACTTAGAAGATTAGATGAAACTGCAGAAATCACAATTTTAGAGCGAGGAGCTTATGTTTCCTATGCAAATTGTGGACTTCCCTATTATGTTGGTGGAATCATCACAGACAAAGAAAATCTAGAACTTGTTACATCTCAAGTTTTTTTGGATCGTTTCAATATTGATGTTCGACTCAATAATGAAGCAATTGCAATTGATAAAGAGAAAAAAAAAGTCTTTATAAGGGATCTAAACACAAGTGAAGAATATTTTCTTAACTATGATGTTCTTGTTCTTTCTCCTGGTGCTGAACCTATTAAACCACCATTCAAGGGCTTAGACCAAGACCCTGTGTTTACTTTGCGAACAATTCCAGATACTTTACGTATGGATGATTTTATTAGTACAGGTAAACCAAAAAGTGCAGTTGTGATTGGAGGAGGTTTCATTGGGCTAGAAATGGCTGAAAATCTCCAAGAGAGAGGTCTAGATGTTACTGTTGTTGAGCTTATGGATCAAGTTATGATTTCTCTTGATAGAGAAATGGCTCAGTATGTACATTATGAACTTTATAGACACGGAGTTGATGTAGTTCTTGCAGATGGTGTCGATTCTTTCGAGAAAAATGATGAAGGCAGAGCTGTCGTTGTTACTCAAAGTGGTAAAAAAATTGAAACTGATATGGTAGTTTTAGCTATTGGTGTTAAACCAGAATCAGAGTTAGCTAAAGATTGTGGACTAGAAATTAGTTCTCGAGGACATATAGTTGTCAATAAAAAAATGCAAACTAGTGATTCTAGCATTTACGCTGTTGGAGATGTTGTTCAAGTTACAAATTATATTACAAAGGAGAGAACAGCTGTCCCCTTAGCTGGTCCCGCTAATAAACAAGGTAGGATAGCTGCAAATAATATTGCTGGAGAAACTGAAGAATATGAAGGTGTTCTCGCAGCAGCTGTAGTCAAGGTTTTTGATCTAACTGTAGCTCAAGTTGGATTAAATGAGAAGATGATCAAAAACATGAACATAGATTATGATAAAGTATACCTTCACCCCATGAACCATTCTAGCTACTATCCTGGAGGAAATAAATTGGCACCCAAATTGCTCTTTGATAAGACGAATGGTAAAATTCTAGGAGCTCAAATACTTGGAGGAGCTGGAGCAGAAAAAAGAATAGATGTTATTTCCACTGTAATACACTTCGGGGGCACAGTTTTTGATTTAGAAAAATTAGAATTAACTTATGCTCCCCCATTTGGTTCTGCTAGAGATCCTGTTAATATGGCTGGACATATAGCAGCAAACATGGTTAAAGGAAAGATGAATCCCTATCACTGGCATGATGTTGATGATCTAGTTGAGAAAGGCTCCTTTTTTATAGATGTTAGAAGAGACGATGAATTTGAAATAAGTACGATAGAAAGCGCAATTCATATTTCAGAATATGAGATGAGACAAAGATTGGATGAATTACCAGAAGATAAACCAATTTATGCTTTCTGTCAAGAAGGTTTTAGAGCTTATATCTCTCAAATGAATCTTCTGCAAAGGAACTATGATGTTCGAAACTTAATTGGTGGAATTAAGACATATATTATGGCAACTGCTTCCCAAGAAGAATTGAAAGAAATGGCAAAGAATCCTCCCTATAGGATAATTTTCTAATAAGTATCAATTTTGCTTTTTTTCCATTTTTGTTTCTTAATAATTATCAAAATCAGAAGTGAGAGAAATACTGGAAATATGGTCCAGTTTATTACTCTATTTGTATAATAAACTAGCTTTGTTTCATGTTCTTTGGTAGGTTCACTATCCAAAATATAGCGGTAGTTTTTCCCTCCTGCGATTTCAGTAACCTGGCATTCCTCGTCATAGTATTCACTTTTATCTAAATAATAATCAGGTTGTATACCGATTATCTGATACTCTAGGGTTTCAGAAACAGTTCCACTCCACATGTCAAAAGATGCTAAATTGTATGCAAATTGGATTTCATCTGTATCATTATTTATTTCATATTTTCCAGTCAATTCATAAGTTATATTGGTGACTGAATTATGAGGGAAAGTGATATTAAAGGCTGCGAATGAATAAACCCCGTTGGAATAACCAGCCATTAAATTATATGTAGCTTCATTGAAATGTTCTGGATTAAGTAAGTTTCTTATTTCATAATCTACTGAAGTTCCATTCTGAAAAAGTGAAAAAGGATTACTCTGGTTAACAAACCATGTTGATGATATTAGAAACATTTGTAAGGTTATTTCATCAGCATAATTTCTAATCAAATTTTCACCTACAATAGATATATTGAAGTGATCCATCAAATCATAAACTTCGATATGATGTTTAATCTTTATTTCATCAATCCTCAAGTAAAAAGAGTCATTTAAATGAAGAATATCGGTTAAATAAATAGTTTGAAAATTTGGTGCATAAGAAGTGACAACTATTTGTAATTGAGAACTACAAAATATCAAACTCAAGATAATGCAAAGTAAAAGATGAACTTTTTTCATCTATTTTAATACGCAAGCAACTCTAATAAATGTTCTTAATAGATTTTCGGTATCATCTTATATTTCGCAATTAAGCAATATTCTTCCCAAAGTTTCCCATATTTTTCCCTACATCGCTTATCATCACGCCATGCTCTATGAGCAAGAAGAATGAATAATGATAGTGGGAGAATAAAGGGGATTGGGGAGTATATTCCTGTTGTTAAAGTTATAACAAGATAAACGAGAATTTCTCCTGAATAGTTTAGTTTTCTACCTATCCCCCAAAATCCAGAGATGAGTATTTTTCCCTCTATAGTTTTAGCTGGTTTAAACCAAATTTTGACATTATGATTTCTTTTGAATCTAAATTTCTGTATATTTGATCCCCTAAAAATCCAGATTGAGACAAAATAAGCTAAACATAATATAATAATTGGATAAATTGTGAAGGCTTCAATTTGAATGATAATAAACCATCCTGCGATAGAATAGAAGAATGGGACATAAACTAAACCTCCAAATACTAACATAAATCCAAAATTCTCTGCCATAATATCCCATGTTGTAAGCATGAACTCTTCAAGAATATAATGGGTAAACAGATAGAACCACCAGAAACCTTGATACATCCACATTTGCGGTAAAATATATCCTGATTCTTGTAGTTGTAGAAAGAGAAAACTCCAGTTTATAAATGAAAGGCCAATTAGTGATGGTTGATAAGTAAACATTTTGAGGTCTACTCCCCACAAGGTTGGATTTAACTCTGGACCAAACCAAAAATCATGTAAAATCCCTTTTACACCTTTATGTTTGCTCTCACCTTGTTTTCTTCTTCCTAAAAAGAAGAGTAAAAGACTCAATATAAATGAGAAAACAGTAGCAATGATTAGCAATGGAAAAAATGCTTTAGCTATAAATGTTAAATTCCATCTTGGAGAGACAGTCTCATTTAAGACAAAAACTAATACAGCTGTAAAAGTTGAGATCATAAACAACATCAAGCCTGTCAATTTGTAGTCTCTCCTTGAACCATCCTTTAGCTGTTCTCCTTGTGTTTTGATTCCGGGTAAGAATTTTGTTCCTAAAAATAATATTACTAAAAAACCACTGTAAATTCCAAGAGCTATAAAGAATATATTGACATCGAAAGAAAGTAGATAATCTAAAATATCAACCATTTTAATCTCTCTTTTTTTGACTTATTAGTGATTACTCATTTAAAATACTTCTTGTATCATTTCTAACATTTTCAAAAAAGAATAGTAGTTAGATGGAAAAAGGATCTACTACTTCCTTTGAGATAATTGTATCCAATTACCTTCAATATCTTGGATTGTCGCAAATAGTGTTGGTCCTGCATCAATTATTTTTTGGGAACCTCGGAATTTCACTCCTTTTGATTCCAATTTCTCAACAAATGCTTTCAGATCTTTTACTTTGAAGGAGATCATTATCTTTTGTTGCTCGACTTCTGAAAGATTCTCACTCACACAGTCTAAAGCAAATCTAGAAGGTGTTTTTTCAAGAAATGTAAGTTCTTGCCAATGTAAATCAGGAGTTGAAAAACTTGATTCCAACTCAAGTACTTCAGTATACCACTTCATCATTTTTACTGGATCTTTAACATGAATAAAGACAACATCAACACCAATTATCATATGAAAAAAGTTAGCAGATATGATTATATAATTTTGCTTTTTTTCAAACCATCTTCAAATTCTGAATAGTTCCTCAACTTGAAAATAATGCTTAAACTGTAAAAGCTCTACTGAATATTAAGTTCCCTCTTTCTTCTTTTATTAATTTGATTTGAGATAATAGGGATCAAGCAAAGTACAGTTACAGCAATAAGCTCAAAATCCAAATCTAAGGTAGTGTGTGTATCCCATGTGTAACCTGCTTTTTTCATCCATTCCCATGCCTTTTCCAAATTATAATCATATCTTGTAATATTCTCATACTGCATAGAATAATACGTATCGGGGAATGGGTGATGAAGAGGGATATGTTCCAATATATTCATTGCATTTCTATCTATTGCATAGCTAATTGCCTTCCTAACAGCTAAAGCTTTAGTATAGCTTTCATCAGATGTTTGATTAACCCAAATAAAATTATCTTCACCTCCCAAATAAGGTCTACGCAAATTGATAGAGCAGAGTTCAATGATATTTGATATCTTTGTATTTACAATAAAACGTGGATCGGATTGCATTTCTTTTCTTGTTGAGGGGAACATTGATAACCCTGTACAATCCAGTTCACCAGCTAGAAATTCAGCTAGTTCAGCAGAAGTATCAGGGATTACTCTTATATTAACAGTATCCACAAAAGGAACCAGTCCTGTTTGGCCATCTTTCGCACCTACACCAAACCAGTGAGGATTTCTTTGCAAGACAGTTACGAAATTTTTTACAAAATAATCTAACATAAATTTTCCAGTACCAAAAGCTGAGTAGCTAAAAGTTTGCCATTGGGGTGATTCAACTATTTCTGGAAAAAGACCAGAATAGGGTATTCCACTTTCTGTAAAATATGTTGATGGATCTGTTGAATTCAAAAAGAACTCAGGTAAACAACTAATTGCTAGCTCAGAGAGCACATGAGCGTAAGGTTCAATTGCTCCAGTAGTAGAGTTCGCATCAACCTCAATATGAAAAACAAGTTCATTTGAAGGATCAACATAGATATTTTTTACCCAATCATAATTCATCTTTCCCTCTGAAATCAAACTACTATGAGCTAAAATGGTAAAAACAAAATCTTTTGCACTTAATTGTTGGTTAATACCATTGCTTAAATCCCCTTTAAGTCCAACCATGAGAGGAGTCGAAGCTACATCAAGTTCTGGAGATGATGCTGTTCTTCCAGTTATGTTAAAAGAAGGGGTCCAGAAAATATTATCTCTTACAAAGAATTTGTAATGAGTGTTATTTATTATATCCCAATCTTCCACTAGACCTGTCTTCATCGGATAATAATCAGGAGAAAACTGAATAATTGGTTCGGTTAATAATTCACAGATATAGGAGCTTGAAGAATCAGCTGAAAAAATCGGGTTTAAATCTCTCCAATTTGCATCAGCTACATTAAGTTCATTCAGGTTAGTTTGTCCTTCATGATAACCTTCAAAATTCATATAAGGTAGCGAGTTTATCATCCCCCATTCTTCATCATATCCTAAAGTGTTAGCCCATACTCCAGTATAAATTCTTTGAGAAAAAAGTGGTATTACAGGGCAAATTTTTTCCATAAGTAATTCCTGCCATATATAGGTTATATTTTGTCTTGCTTCAAAATCAGCTTCTTCATTTATACGAACTAGTAAGTCTTCATTTTCCATACAATAAGGTAAATCAATTCCTAGACCAGAGAAATTAATGATCCCTTCTTCGCTATAAAGAGCCATTAATGAACGTTCAAACGGACTGAAGAAATAATTGAAAATGAACAAATCCCAATCACCGATATAAGGTGGAAAGCTTGGATAGATCGGCCAGATAGTCCATTCTTGAAATATCACTTCAACATTAATTCCTATTTCACGTAAATCATGTGCAATTAACAAACCGTAGTCGGGTTTTATTCCCCCACCACTTGTTTTCAAAATGAGTGTAAAGAAGGGTTCATTTTCTACATCGGTTTTTCCTGAAATTAAACTAGTACTAACAACGGATACCAAAACTAGAAAGAAGATAATGGTTCTTTTTTTCACATTCTTAGCTCATCAAGTGTTTTTATACTATAAGTTTGGACACTTATAATATTTCTGTGAGCAAAAGTTACTGGGGAATCCAGGTTATAGTAATACTTCTTTTGAAGCACTCGATAACAACACTTGTTTACTTGTTTTTGAAAAGTTTTAATTATAAGATAGTTCTTATGCTCTTGTGATTAACAGTTGAAAGTAATAGTTTTAGGTGCAGGATTTGTAGGAAATGTTATTGCCAGAGATCTAGCCGAAGATCCCTCTATTGAGGTTTCAATAGTTGATATTAACCAAGAAGTTTTAGATAAACTGACACATGATTATGATCTTCATGGAATATGTGCAGATTTATCCAATCCCAATATCATCAAAGATATTGTGAAGGATTTTGATTTAGTAATTGGAGCTCTTCCTGGTTTTATGGGTTATGGGTCCCTCAAAGCAGTGATAGAAGCAGGAAAGAATATAGTAGATATCTCATTTTTCGAGGAAGATGCGTTAAGCTTAGATGAATTAGCAAAGGAGAAAGGAGTTACAGCTGTTGTTGACTGTGGAGTAGCTCCTGGTTCAAGTAACATCATACTTGGTTATATTGATTCAATCTTAGATAAAACAGAAAGTTTCCTATGTTATGTTGGGGGATTGCCTTTAGAAAGGAACTGGCCTTTTGAATATAAAGCACCTTTTTCACCTACTGATGTAATCGAGGAATACCTCAGATTAGCCAGATATGTTGAGAATAGTGAGATAGTTGTTAAACCAGCATTATCTGAACCTGAATTATTATATTTTCCAGAAATAGGAACTATAGAAGCCTTCAATACCGATGGTCTTAGATCTCTCATCAAGACAATGGATATTCCTTTCATGAAAGAAAAAACACTAAGATATCCTGGTCATATAGAAAAGGTGAAAATGCTAAGAAAAACAGGATTCCTCAATACAGAGGAAATTGATGTAAAAGGAAAAAAGATCAAACCAATTGAGTTAACATCTAAACTTCTATTTGATCAATGGGTGTTAGAAGAAGGAGATGAAGATTTTACTGTTATGAAGATAGTTATTGAAGGAATGAAAGATAACAAGAAACTACGTTATACCTATGATATGCTTGATAGGTACGATAGAGAGAAGGGAATTATATCAATGGCGCGAACAACAGGATATACTTGCACAGCTGTAGCTAGAGTCTTGTTAGAAGGAAAATTCAACCAAAAAGGAATCATTCCTCCAGAATATTTAGGAAAAAATACTGAAGTTTATCGCAGTGTTATAGATTATCTTGCGAAAAGAAATGTTGTGTTCTCTGAAGAAATAGTAAATATTTAGAATCCAAAAAGAATAATAATCCATTCTTCTATTTCATTTTAGTGTTTCGTAGATGACTCAGTCTTCTTTGGAAAAATGTAATATGGTTGAACAAGGTTATCAACCAGGTTCATGTGCTGTCCAAACCAAAGAAGGTTCAAAGAAAAGAGCTTGTGATGTAACTTTACGAAAATCAGCTGAATCCTATGAACGTATAATCAAATCAATGCATCTTTCCCGTCCCGAAGATTATTTTTCTATTTACCAAAGTGGTTGTAATCATAGTTGCTTGAAATGTCATTCATATGAATTTAGTAAGTTTGTAAATGGAGAATGGAAAAGTAGTGATGATTTAGCAAATGCAGCTATTGAATATTATAATCAAGTAACTGTGTTTGAACCTAGAGAACGAGCAACAACTTGGCATGCTAATGACCTTTGTAGGCATTGTGGGTCTTGCGTTCTTACAGGAGAATTTTCTGACAACTGTCCAAGAAAATTAAAGAAGGAACAAGTTGTACTAAGTCCTCAAGGATTTGGACCAGCCAGAAATATAATTGCATTTACTGGGGGAGATATAATGTGTAAACCTGAGTTTTATGTTGAAACAACAAAAAAAATTAAAGCTGAACATGATGATCTATGGATACTTTTAGAAACTAATGGATATGGTTTGACACCTAAGAATTTAGAAGAATATGCAGCAGCTGGAGTTGATTCCTTTTGGTTAGATATCAAAGCATTTTCAGAGGAAACCTATAGAGAACTTTGTGGAACTTCAAACAAACAAATTCTAGAAAGCGTTCAAAGAATAGTAGATTTAGATTTTACATTAGAAATACTTACATTATATATTCCAGGATTAGTTGAAACAGAAGAACATGAAAAAATTGCAGAACTTATTGTTGATACTGACCCAAATATACCTACTACCTTACTAGCTTTCTTTCCTTGTTATAAGTTGTCCCAACCAATATATAGAGGACCTACATTGCTGGAAATGGTAAAAAGTTTTCAATCAATAAAAGAGAAGGGAGTAAAGAATTTGAGATTAGGCAATTTAGGAGTATTTGTCAAAACAAATAATGATCTTGAATTTCTTGAAAAAACTCTTGGACCAAAATTTCACTGAGAAAGAGTAGAGAGAGGGAAAAAATCAAAAAGACATAGAGAAAGAATAGATGAACATTATGGTCAAGCAAATAACAGCCATTCTAATTGGAGCAGGGGAAAGAGGTGCAGATACGTTTGGGGAATATGCTCTTGAAAACCCGGAATCTATCAATATTATTGCAGTTGCTGAACCACTAAAAGTTCGAAGAGAAAAATTTGTTAGAAATCATAAGATTTCGGAAGAGAACATTTTTGAAAGCTGGGAACCCTTGCTTGACAAAGAAAAATTTGCTGATGTTGCTCTAATAATGACACAAGATCAAATGCATTATGAACCTGCAATTAAAGCCATGAACCTAGGTTATGATGTTCTTCTCGAGAAACCTATGGCAACTACTCTTAAGGAATGTAAATCTCTTGCTGATGTTTCAGAAAGTACTGGTAAGATTTTACAAATTTGTCATGGCTTACGTTTTGGATCATTTTTCTCGGCCATAAAATCGATAATTGAATCTGGAAAAATAGGAGATGTTGTGAATATATCTTTACGTGAAAATGTCTCACCATTTCATTATGCTCATTCATATGTTAGAGGTCATTGGCATAATAGAGAAAAATCAAGTCCCATGATTCTAGCAAAATCTTGTCATGATATGGATATCTTATTCTGGTTGGTAGGGCAAAGAGTTCAAAGGTTAAGCTCTTTTGGCTCTCAGAAATATTTTGGGAGAGATAATATGCCTGATGGAGCACCAGATTACTGTATTCAAGGATGTCCTAATGAAAAATCTTGTTTATACAATGCATCCCGAATCTATCTTGATATAATACCTTTATTGCAGATTGGAGCAAAAAGCTCTAAAGGTTTGGAGAAATTCATTGTAAAATCTGTACTAAAGTTTCATAAATTAACTAACCTACCTCTGTTTAGAAAAGTTAAAAACTATTCAGAATGGCCAGTAAGCACTATATCTTCAGATATGTCAAGAGAAGGGAAAATAAAAGCTTTAAATGAGACCAACTATGGTCGATGTGTCTATAGTATGGATGAACATAATGTTGTAGATCACCAAGTTATCAATATTGAATTTGAAGACCAGACAACTGCTACATTTACATTACATGGTTTTTCAAACGAAGAAGGGAGAACTATAAGAGTTGATGGAACAAGAGGAACATTAATTGGGGATTTTCTTGCTTCAGGGGATAATCTTGTTCTTTATGATCACTTGACAAATAAAGAGACTAGAGTTAGAAAAACAGGTAGATTAAGTGGTCATGGTGGAGGGGATGTAGTAATAATAGAAACCTTCCTGAAAAATGTACAATCTAGGACTAAACAAGATATTTTAACTAGTGCTAGAGTGTCATTAGAATCGCACTTAATGGCTTTTGCAGCTGATATTTCTAGATTGGAGAAGAGGGTAGTAGAAATGAAAGAAATAAGATAACAAACTCTTTACAAACAGCAAAAAAGAAATATAGTGTTAAATCAAGGTTGCTTAATGATACAGAATATAATCATTACACATTCAAGTGGATTACCTCTCTTTGGTCGTTCTTTAATGTGCCATATTGGCATGCATTGTATTGATTTAGCAAAAGATAATACATTTACTGATGAAACTATGCTTAATTCTGCTCTATTAAACGCCATGTTGCTCTTCGATCAAGCAAATCCAAACCAGTTTCATGAATTTAAAATGGACCAAGCAAAAACTTTGACTTTTCCAACAGAAAAAATAACTGTAATTATGTACACAGATCCAGATGAAAATCTAGATAATTATAAGAACAGATTAAGATTATTTGCTGATTTGTTCACAAAACATTATGGGCATTTACTTGATAATTTCTCAGGAAATATAGACCCTTTCACTAAATTCCAAGACATAATAGCAGAAGAAGGGTTATTGGATGAGGGTGAGCGGTTTAGAAAGAATTGTGTTGAATGTACTTACGATAAAGCTTGTGCATTTAGAATAACAATAGGGGCTCCAAATAAGACATTTCAAGAAATATTTGATTCAATTTTCCCCAGTAATATATTCAAGAAAATGTGGCTAATAATGGTAGGAATGTTCAAACCCAAGTACATGCTTTTCTAAAAGATTGTTACTTCTTTCTAGCAGCTTTTTTATTTTTTCTATAGTATGGAGATCGGATAATTAGAAATAACTGTGCTAAGGGACTTACTAGTCTAATGAAAGACCTTCTTAGTTTTATTCTACTTTCAAATTCTTTTGCAAAATCTTCTAAAGTATATCTTTGGTATTGCAATAGTTCTTGAGAATCTTCAGTATAAAGCCAATCTGTGTGGAACCAATCGTCATCGCCCGTAGGTTCTCTGAAACATTCTCTAGGAATTGGACCAACGCCAAAAGCTTTCAAAAGTCGAGTAATATAAACTCCCCCTGTTATCTGACATTTTTCTCCCCCAGCTAGATTCATGATTTTATGTTTTGCAAAGTTATCTATAGCATTCACACAAGCTAAACCAACATCCCAACTATGAATAGATTCTATTCGTTGGTCAAATGGAACGTCAAACATAAGAGATGGAATTTTCATTGGCATTCTTAATGAAGGAACTGCAGTCAATCTTAAAATGAACCAATCTAAAGAACTAGCCCGAAGAATCTTCTCCATTTCCCACTTCTGAAAAGCATATAGATCATGTTCAAGAGGTTTGATTTCATCAGTAACATATCTTGGAGGAGGTAAAGCCATTTTAGAACCATAAATTGCTAAAGAGCTTGTAAAAATTACTTTAGGTTTTTTTTCTAATTTTTCTAAAGCATCGACAAGATTCTGCATACCACCCTCATTTACTTCTTTTGCATAATCCAGATTTTCGTCTGCTTCTGGTGGGATAATTGCACAGAGATGAATAACATAATCAACTCCTTGTACTATTTTCTCTACATCATTTTTATTTCGAATATCGCCCCAAATGGTCTCAAAATTTCCTTGTCTAGATAATATTTTTTGAACTTTAGTTGTTTTTCTATTTTTTTTATCAAAACATCTAACATCATATCCTCGGCGTAATAGTTCGCTAAGAGTACTCTCTCCTACATTACCAAATGGACCAGTCAATAGAATCTTCATTATGTGTCCTCTGTAGGTTTCAGAGACTAATCTACTGGTATATAATATTTACCTTGAAATGATTTTAGAAAAACCAAAATCGAATTTATAAGATTTGATAAATAAGAAATTAGAAGATATACTTAACCTTCCATCTTACCTTAGGGAACATATAGTTGAAAGAGAAGAAAACAATTACGGAAACAATTGCTTCTGCTGTAAATATTGCCCAATAGCCAATATAAGCTGTAAATAGAAATATTGCCATTAAACCTGCTGCAAATACAAACCCCAGTATATATTTGGAAATTTTATAATTTACCTTTATTTCTTCAACTGCAAACTTGTTTTTAAGCTTTCCAAAAAGTAGTATTTTAAACAGAAGTGAAGATACTCCAATTAGAGGAAATACAGGAAGGAATGCCAAAGTTAGATAGAAGGAAGGATAGAAAATCGGTGTTCTTATAAGAAAGAGTTGAGCTACAAGAATAGCAACTATAATTATGCTGAAGAAATATGGTAATTTAGCTTTTATTTGTTCTCTAGGATTAATTGGAAGCGAAGCTGTAATCGTTTCTCCCCCAGTTTCTATATTAGTTAAACTTATACTTAACATGTATGAATTCATGACAACAAAGATCATAAAAACTATGTATAAATCAGTCAATCCTGTATTGCCAATAACTTCAGTAAATGCCCCCGTGAATCCTAAAATAGCTGCATAGAGAGGTAACATCAATGGCATTATTAACGTCATTATTTGCTGAGCTTCTCTTGTTATTATAGAAATGTCTCTTTTCATATATGCTCTCGTAGGAGTAGTAGATCTTATTCTAATGTCTTCAATTACAGTTTTTTCTCTCTTTGGTTCAAATCGTCTAATATCTGGTGAAGAAATGTTTCTTAGAGTTTTCAAGGCTTTCTTTATTACTATATATACCAAGAGAATATACAGTAAAAATCCTGTAACTGATCCAACAATTACTAGACTAGGAACCATAGAAAAGTCTACTACAAAAATGGTCATCAAATATCCTATAGAAAATGGAATAGGAATGAACGATAGAACTATATTCATTATTGATGTAGATCCAGCATTTAATGGACTAATTTGAAAGAGAATAGGAAGTTTTTCTAAACCTATTTGGATAATAGTTACAACCAACATGGAAGTTACTAGATACATTATCATGGTAGATATACGAATGAAATTAGCTCGTTTTGAGCTGAAATCGT
>JAUWEG010000179.1 GCA_030608385.1 Candidatus Heimdallarchaeota archaeon | reverse complement strand
ATATCTCATCCTCAATGGAGATGTTAAACATAGTTTTAGCGAACCTTCTAAAATTGAGAACATAGATGTAAAAAAATTCATCAAAGAAGTTTCCTCCAAAGTATCTCAAGTCCACATCATTAAGGGTAATCATGATATCTTTCTGACATGGGCTTTGCAAGATTTTGATAATGTTACATTTCATGATGAGTCCTTTCATTTGGAAGAATACTTCTTCATTCATGGTGATCAACAACTTCCTGAAACCATTCCAGAAAAAGCTCAATATATAATAATTGGACATGAGCACCCTGTTTTACAAGCTCGAATTAAAAAATTACAGAAGATTAGAGCTCAAGCTTTTATGTTGGGTCCTCTTAACAATACGACTAAGAAAATTTTAGTTCTTCCAGCTTTTACTGACTATTCTACTGGAACACCTATCAATCCAAATAATAAATCTAGTTTATTGTCTCCTATTTTACGTGAGAAGGTTGACTTAGAAAAAGTTGAAATGTTTGTTTTGTGTGATAACGAAGTTTTTCATTTCCCCGAATTCAGATTGTGGTTTTAACCCAAGGAATCCCTAAAGTTAATAAACTAATAATCAATAATAATTATGCAATTATTGATGAGCTCCGTTGATAAGTATGTCTCCGAAAGAAAGTTTTCGCCCTACAATTTGTATATTCCCTTGTCCGGTTTGTGCTATAGATTCTGATTTGGAAATCTTTGAAGAAGCAACTCGTTCTACGCTCTATTGTCGAACTTGTGGAAGAGTTTACATATGCAATTTACCATTAGGAATCATCAATGTTGGTGAGGAGAAAAGATATATTTGTCCAATTGACCATTCTGAATTAGAAGAATCTCCTTTTAGAGCAAGAGAAATTGAATTACTTATCGAAAAGGCTAAAGAAGGTAAAAAATCCTAATCATTAGAGACTAATGAATCATAAGGACAAATATCCTAGAATCAGCCCCATTAATCTAAATGAAGATGCTACAATTAACGAAATTGCACTTGAGTTTAAGAATTCTGGTGTTTTTGGAGCTGGAAGAATTGCAAAGGCAATTGATATTTATTCAGAAATGCTTGAAAAGAAAGCTACTGTTTTTCTTGGAATAGCAGGGGCCCTTGTTCCAGGAGGGATGAAAAAAATCATAACTGATATGATAAGAAACGATATGGTACATGTTATAGTAACGACAGGTGCCAATGTAACACATGATATCATTGAAGCTTTTGGTGGAGAACACATCCGTCAAGTACCTTATTCCTCAGATTCAGAATTAAGAGAAAAATCAATCGACAGAATATATGATGCATTTGTTGCTGATGAATCGTTTATGAAACTTGAGGACAATATTCAACCGATCTTTAGCGAAATTTATGAGAAGAATAAAGATTCAAATAATATTTTAGCTATATCTACAAGACAATTAATGTCTTTGATAGGAGAAAAATTAGCTGATCCTGATTCATTTGTTAGAGCTGCTTACGAGAAAAATGTGCCGATCTATGTCCCAGCATTCGGAGATAGCATACTTGGTCTTCAGCTTTGGCTATTTTCCCAAATGAAAAAAATCTATATTGATGATATGGGTGATTTAGGCGAAATTCAGAGATCTGCTTGGGATTCAGACTTAGCAGGAGCTTTTTTCCTTGGTGGAGGAGTTCCTAAAAACTATATCTTCCAGTCAAGGCTAATGTCTCCGAAAACATTTGATTATGCCATTCAAATTACTATGGATAGAGTTGAAACAGGGGGTCTCTCTGGTGCTTCTTTGTCAGAAGCTATTTCTTGGGGAAAAGTAGATCAGAAAAGTCGCATGACTACAGTTGTTTCTGATGTCACTATTGCTTTACCACTTATTTATTCAGCTACTTTATCTCGAATAAAAAAATCTGACTAGCACTAGGGCAAAATTATTATTTGAACGATATTTATTTATTAATAGATGTGTGGGAATAGTGTTCATACCTTCGTCTCTACAGAGGACTTACTTAGTCTTATGACCAACTCTAATTACAAAATATTAGATTTGCGTGATTACTCTAAATTTCAGAAGGGTCATATTACTGGATCGATACATATTGATGACAGTATTTTTGTTGAACAAGATGAAGACGGGGTTAATGTTATTCCTGACTGTAAAAAAATTGCAAACTATCTTAAGCAAAAGGGAATTAATAATGAAGACGTACTTGTTTTAGTTGATGATGTTTTTAATCTTAATTGTTCTATAGCTGCTTGGACTCTCCATTATTTCTGTTTCAGAAACGTTATTCTCTTAGATGGTGCCTTTTCTAAATGGGAAAAGGAAAATAATGAATTATCTACAGAAGAAATACAATTAAAGCCAGGAAACCTTACTCTTAACCAACAAGATGACACCATATTAATTTCGAAAGATGAGATAATTTTGAACATCAAATCCGAGGATTTCATATTTGTAGATAATCGTTCTGAATATGCTATCCTTTTAGATCAACAAGGTGGGAATATCCCAGGAGCTGTTCATTTCTGGTATCTAGATCTTTTCGAAGAATATCCTGATTATTTCATTATTAAGAAAAATGAAGATTTAGCTGAAGAAATGAAAGTAAGGGAAATAAAGAAAGATAAAACAATAATCGTATATTGTGAGTCAGCTCCTCAGTCAGCTCTAGTCTATCTAGCTCTAAAAGAAATGGGTTATCCTGATGTCAGGTTGTATTTAGCTGGATATGATGAGTGGAGATTAAAGTGCGGTTATTTGTGAAAAAATATCCTTAATAATGCTATTTAAGACCTAATTTTTTAAAGTCAAAATCATACATATTAGATATTTCCAGGTTTAATTTGTCTTCAATTACTTTCACTTCGTCACCTCTACTCTCATCAGATTTCTCGACAATCTTCAATAATTCCTTAACTAAGGGAGTTATCACATCTCTTATTTCAAACTTAGGAATAGGTATTTTCTTCAAAGGATTGGAAAAAAATTCCATCATTCTCCCTTTCCTTTTACCAGCTAATGAATACCAGAAGTTGATGAATTCACTATTTAGAATCCCTAGAATTGAATATATATCTGTACTTTCTACGGGAATAATTGCATAAATATCTGTAGCAGCAAATGACCCAGTCTCATCAAGAGCAAATTTTGTTGTTAGACATCTATAAGGACAAAGAATTCTCTTTTCCTTAGACAGAAACAAATCTAAATTCCTATATACGCTATAATCAAACCATCTAATTTTTCCTGATTTCATTAATTTCTGCCTATCTGGTCCAGATTCTAACCTCTCTTTATTACTTAGCAGATATTTGCTTGTATTTGGATAGTTCTCTAGTGAATCAATCTTTGATGGTAAAATAGCTTGTTTTTCTACTTTCTCCTTAATAACCCACTTTTGCACATCACTATTTGTTACAAAAGGAACAAGTACATCTGATTCAATTGAATATTGTGTAACTTTGGATTTTGGAATTACAAATATATCTTTTACACCTGGAGATAAACCTTGAAAAATTACTGAGATGTTGCCTAGTTTTTCCATTGAAGTATTAGTTTCTAGACTACGAAGGTACTCATTATAAGGGGATATTATCCATTTCTCTTTTCCTAAATATGATTGTTTATTTGGAAATAATTGCTCATTGAAAAGCTTATTAATTTTTTCTTTTTGAACGGTTGACTCAATGAAGAAATTTTTTACTGCTGAAAAAGTTTGAGAAGGATGGCTTTTTTCTAGGGTTAAAATACAAGTGGATATGTTTAACCATTTTCCTTCATCTTTGAAAATCTTATTACCTTCCAAATCTATAATTTCTAAGATATTCCTTCTTAGTAGATTTTCCCTAAGTTTGTCTGCGTATTTGTTTTCAATCCAGTAATTAGGAATGATGAATGAAAAAATACCTCCCACATTCAACATATCAATAGATTGTTTCACAAAATAATAATAAATATCAGAAGAAGAACGAAAGAAATCCTTCCACAAATGAGAAGATTTCAAATAATCATACAAAATCTGAGCATTTTCATCAACCAAGACCATTTTTTTTAGATTGAAATAAGGAGGATTTCCAATTATAACATCAAATTTATTGTTTTCTCCGAAATTATCTTTCCAAGAGAAGGGATTGAGTTTCTCTGCTCTTTTTATACCCAGAATATCAAAAGCATCTAAACTCACTATACTATTTCCACACTTTAAATTTGGTAAATCGCTGTTCTTTAGTAAAGGATACTGCTCTTTCAGGATATTTTTACATGTACCTAAACTATCTTTATCCAATTCTATTCCATAAATATTTGAAGATACAAAATGTTGAAAAAACTCACTTTTCTCTTCATTATCTACTGAATCGAATCCTTTGAGTATGGTGTCTAATTTGTTAAGTAGTCCAACAATAAAATTTCCAGAACCAATTGCAGGATCACAAAATCTAAGTTTAAGGATTGAACCTTGAAAATCTCTGAATGAATCAAAAGCAAGCAGATTATTTATTTGAAGATGATAAAAAACCCTCTCTACCATGAAATCAACAATAAAACTTGGAGTGTAGAAAGCTCCAGTTTGTTTCTTTGCTCGATTGGGGCTTATCATCTAATATCTAAAATATCACAGAAGGACAAATATAAAACTATCTACTAAGAAGCTTCTTTCCCCCTCCAGGCAACATTAATGAAAAACTTATTCAAAC
>JAUWEG010000213.1 GCA_030608385.1 Candidatus Heimdallarchaeota archaeon | reverse complement strand
TGGAAAAGTACGGAATAATCCTGAACTTTTTTAGATAGGGAAGCAAAATCAGCACCAATAGTTTGGAGATGTTCTGTGATGAAACCATCACCTAGATATGAACGGCGTAAACTTGTCTTTCCAACCCCAGCTTCACCGGCAAGTATAATCTTCAAATATAATTTTTGTCCATAGCTCAAAATATTCACTTCTTCTAGTCTGGAAACTGCTTGTAAATTTCAGTGTGCTATATTAGACAATAAATTACCTAATTTAAAGATTTTAGGAAGTACTAGTGAGAGAGTATTAAGAACTAAAATTGAACCAAAAAACATACTAGAAAGCAATAGAAAAGGATTATTGAGGATAATACCGTTACTAGAAACGAAAATCAAACCTAGTATTAGTTCTGTAGCTATATTAATGAAAATAGCTGTATGAATTCCAAATTTACAAAAAGCATATCCACAGATTAATCCAACAATAAAAGTGTAAATCATTTTCCATAGATTCCAACCATATATAGGTTGGACATAGGCATAAGCGATAGAAGAGAAAATCATTAGTATACCAGTTAATCTATCTACTTTTCCCCACCCCCCTGTCAAATAGAAAAGAAGATTTCCTGGTTGCCTGCTTTTGATATATCGTACAAGGATAGAAGTTTCATCAACATTTTCGAGTTTCGTTTTTGAGCGATATTCAACCAACTTCTGTAGAAGATAGATAAGACCTCTTATCAGAAGAATTGGTAATCCAAAGAGAAGTAATCTAAACATGATTTCTTCTCCAAAACCCTCCCAAAATGACTGTGTTAGATAAATAAAACTAGTATAGCTCCTACCATCTGACAAAAAGGATCCAAGAACATCTGTATTTTGAAAGATGCTAATGAAAAACAAAGCAGAAAAAACACTTAGTAATATGAGTTTCATAACTGATACAAAATTGCTGTTTCTTACTCTAGAAAACGCTATATCGTATCTTTTTGGTGTTTTAGATTCAATAAGATGTGATGGTACAAAATCAAGTGTTCTAATTTCAGGATTAAGTATTTGAAAAGCTATATCTTCTTGGGTTTTTTCTACCTTTTCTTCTTTAAGCTTCTCAAGATTAGTTTTAATATCCTCTTCAGTATTTCTCTTTTTCAAGAGAAGAATAGATAAAGTTAAGCAAATTAGAAGAATTGACAAAATAGCTTGAGCAAGTTTCCAATCAAAAACAACATTTGAAGGCAATGATGTTTTCTTGAAAAACTCTTGAGCTAAACCATTAATCGGATCAAAATGATACCAAAAGTTTGGGTAAAAGAAATCTAGACTTGCATCAGCAACTGAAGCTTTAATTGACGGATAAAGAATGATAATAATTAGATTCCCAACCACTATTACACCAGCCAATCCAATCGCAAGAAAAACGTTGAATTTGCCTAAATTCTGTTTTAGTTGCTTGGAAAACAAGCCTAAACCATACTTGTCATCTTTACTTTCTATGGGGGTTCTTTTAAGTAATTTGCAGATCTTTTTCTCAATTCTAGGAAATAGAAAAACTCCCAATATTGTACTGATTGCAATTAGCTGTAAATTCTCTAGAAATATAGATGAAATTCGAATAAAAATATGCAATTCTGGAAGATTCAGAAAGGAAACAAGAATCGAATAGATTAATAGAATAAGAAATATTGGTAGAAAAACCATTATAATGTGATTAAGAGAATTGTCATCAGATTCTAGATTCTTTTTGATGAACCATCTTCTTAGGGACCAACCATACAAGAAAAATAGTATTATTATACCTAGAGAGAGAAAAATTGAATTCGTAGTATTAACTCCATACAGTGGAGAATCTGAATTTACTTCATTCTTAGGTAAATACAAATCGAAAACTAGACGGATAATGGAAAAAGAAAAAACACTAACAGAAAACAACAAAGAATCTAGAAGAAAACGTCTTTTTTGCATTTCATCCTACTCGTATGAAGCCCTTTTTGTGAAACAGAGTTTTAGATATTTATATGTTTTTACACTATAAAAAATAGGAAAAATTTTTAAGCGTGTTAAAAGTCATTTCTATCACTTACTCATAAGCGTAATTATGAAAACTGGTTACAGGTGAACAAAATGAGTGAAGAAGAAACAATTGAAAAAGAAGAACCTAAGAAGAAAGCTCCTGCTAAGAAAACTACTGCCAAGAAAGCTCCTGCCAAGAAAGATACTGCTAAGAAAGATACTGCCAAGAAAGATACTACAATAAAAACTGAGAAACAACAAAGCCAAATAATTTACATCGGCAAGAAAGATACTATAAGTTATGTCTTAGTTGCAGTTACAATACTCAATAAGAGTGATATGTGTTCAATTCAAGCTCGTGGAAGACAGATTTCAAAGGCCGTAGATATTGCAGAAATTACCAGAAGAAAGTTCTTACAAGACATGATAGAAGTAGATGATGTTATAATCGGTTCTGAAGAGATACATTCTAATGAAGAAGGCATACCACCTAAGACAGTCTCAACAATAGATATAATATTGAAGAGAAAATAAACTTCGTCTACACAACTTGAGTAAAAACCTTTCTCATATTTTTTCCTTATATTGAATATTAGGGATTTTATCATCTTATATGTCTTATAGGTTTAGATGAAATCGCCTGTTTCTATTTTTTGAGGTAAATAGAAATTTGTAATATATTGAGGATCTCTTGCATTTAAAGCTTGTATTTCAGCTTTGTAGCCACTAGCAAGTAAGATTTGCAATTGTTCTTCCCATCTTGGTTTTCGTTTTACAAACTCTTCTTCTAACATCAATTTAGATCTGTGAATGTCTTTAGAAGTTAGCTTAAGTAAAGCACTTCGGGGAATGTCAAAT
>JAUWEG010000135.1 GCA_030608385.1 Candidatus Heimdallarchaeota archaeon | reverse complement strand
AAGCTAATTTCACAAAACCATCACTTGGAGAATAAATCTCTCCATTACTGCGAAGTTGATTAATTACTCTGTCTACAAAATCATCATCTATATTCTGCTCTTTAGCTAGTTCTTTTATTCTTCTTATTGATACAACATCTGAGCTTCCCACTCTTGATTCTTCTTTCATAATATCAATGATTATTTGCATTTTAGAACGTGAAGTTTTAGTTGTACCAGACAAAAGGTAATCTATATCAACTCGACCAGTAACAGGATCTTTACCAGCTTGCTCTAATGAAGCTCTTAGGAGATTTATGGCTGCTTCAACATGATCTACAGTTACATCTTCTTTAAGAGCCATCCTTGCTTGCGATTCAGATAAACGAATAATAGCTTCAAGGTACCTTGGGGTTATAGCAATTGCGGATGAATCATCAGATTCTTTTCTAAGGTTTAAGTAAAATTGTTCAATTCTCTCCATGGCATCATCGGTAAGGGAGGGTTGAACGTGTTGTTTAGCATAACTAATATACTTTCTTAACAGATCCATAGTAATCGTCGGTTCAGTATCTTCAATAACATGACCTCTTCGTAATTCCAAGATGTGTCTAGCCATTCTTTTATCTGTCTCTACATCTGGCACATCGCGAATAATATAGATTAAATCAAAACGCGATAAAATAGTTGGGGGGAGATTAATGTTCTCAACAGGAGGGCGAGAATCTTCATACCTTCCAAAACGAGGATTAGCAGCTGCAATAATTGCTGTTCTTGCATTGAGTTGAGCGACAATACCAGCTTTTGCTATACTGACGGTATTATGAAGAACAAGTCCGTGACTTATGAAATTCTCTGTTGGCTCAATTGTGACATCATAAACCCACTTAGTTGCATATTCTCCTTCATTCTTTATTTTTTCAATTTTCTTAATTCTTAACCATCTGAAATCTCGAAGATAATCAATCCTTACTAATCCGTCTTTCACCTTTTCTAACTGATTTTCTATCACTTGTTTATATTTGGGAAGTAAATCTGACCTATTAGTTTGTTCATATTTAGATAATGTACCTCTAGAAATTCCAACAAGCTTAGCCATCTTGCTTAATGAATACCCTATTAGAACTCTAAGCTCTTTGGGTGTTTTAGTTTGTCTAATTTTACTCAGAAGTAGATAATATCTCCTAGTTAATTTGCCATAGTATTTACTGATGATCTCTACTGTTATACCATAATTGTACTTCAAATATTGATAGAAATAACCATCATAACTTAATCCAAGGTGATGAAGAGAATCTATAATGATATTGGCAACATCTGGAGGAAGAACGTCATGCTTTCTATTTGAATTTCTATTCTGAATTAGCAGTTTCATTAGTTTTGGATTTGTTTCTGGTTCTCCAATTATTTGAGAACTGAACTTTTCCAAACTATCACCTCTGATATATACCTTGTATCTAGTTCTGTGATGCTCCTTGTCTTTACCAAAGGAATACTCTTCGCTAGTAATTCGAGAACTAATTCCAAGAGTTAAAAGTAGGTCTTGATAATCATGAGCTAATCCCTTAGATGATGTAGAATATGCAATGGAGGTGCTTTCTACAGAACCATCTCCAGCAAATGCAGCTTTGAGGAATTCAATTCTCATGCTCTCATCTATGCAAAATATTTTTTTATCAATTCGTTTGATATAACTTTTTTGCATTGTTTTAGGGAAGTTTTCAGTTAAATAATTATAAATGTCTGTAGAAATTATTCGAATTGTTCTGTTTTGTTCAACATTATTAATTGGTTCAGTATTGAATGTATTTCTAATACTACTGATCATATCCTCTACTATTTTGGGATCTGTATTGCTTAACCCTACTTCTAATGAAGAACCTTTATACGAATATCCTTCAGCGATATAGTAACCCAAGAATTTTGCAAAATCATTAGTAATAGTATCTGGAAGTGTTACATTCTTTCTTCCTCTTGAGAAGTCTGTTACTAATGAAGAGCTGTTTCTATTATCTAAATATCGAACTCCTGGAACAAACATATTTTCCATTACCTTATCTGCAGCGACAATTTGAATTTCTCCACTGTGCATTGTATAAATTGGATGTTCAGGAGTTACTATAATGTCTCTACCATTTGAATATGTGATTTTTATAAAATGATCAGCAGCTAGGTGTCGACTAATCCTATTGACGTTTGTATCATAAATAGTCTTGAAATCTGTAGTTAAAACATTGAAACCATGATTCTCTACAGAAAGTATTTCACAATCCTTACCGATGATTTTAGATTCCTCATTTTCTTTGAAAAGATTATCAACAAAACTTCCAATTTGTTGTTTTTGACCGTCCAGAAATGCTATTTCAAAACTTGGATGATAAGATTGTTGTTCCATCGCTTCATGAATTGAGGATCTATCAGTTGGATTCATTTTATCAAATTCATCAATCATACAATTATGAACGGGAATGAAATTTCCAAAAAACGTGTTATCATTTTCTATTTCTAAATTATAAACTGTTTGTGAGCCAATTTTATTTTTGTTTTTTAGTTTAATGAAATGAATGTTGTTTTTAAGTATCTTAGCTAATAATGTATATTCTGAGCTTTCCTTTACTGAATCAAAAACTGATAATTGTTCTAAAACAGAATCTAAATTTTTTCTATTTATTCCTAGTCTTTTTAACTGACTTTTTCTGATACTATTTTTGTATAATATAGATTTTTGTCCGTGAGGTATTAATGATGATATCCTTTGAATAATTTTGTCAATTTTATAGATATTGTCTGACTTATCTTGTCTTTCTATTATTTTGAAATAAGATTCTTTTTTATAAGATACTAACTTATTGGGATTGAATCTCCTAATATTAGAAACACCAGTTACTGAGACTTTGAATATAGTATATTTTCCTTTTGGAACCACTCCTCCTCCACTTTGCTTGGTCTTGTTTAATTGAGCCACAATACCTGTTTTTCTGAGCAGTTTTTGATAGAAGCGTGCAGTTTCTTCATTCTTTACTACTAAGTCAATAATACCTCCAGACTTCCTATTAGAAATAGATCCATCACCATTTATTACTCCTGATAAAAATGATTGAATTACATTAACAGGAGAATTTAATATAATTGGTATTATACAAGGAGTATTTGATTTGTCAATATTAGGGACTCCCAGACTTTGTAAGTAAGTGTGAATTGTCTTATCATCAAAGTATAATCTAGTTATCATGCTTCTTGTATCTACATAATTATTAGTTTGTTTTCCAAAAACTTGTTTTGCAAGAAACTTGTATCTCTTTAATAATTCGTCAGATTTAGAGTAAAAAGACACTTTATATTTCTCCTTCGACAGATTTCCATCTGTTACTAGGAGACCCAGAAATTCTGCTAATTCTTCAGAAAGGGATTTCTCTGGTACTTGTTTTGTTTCACTTTCATGGAAAGGATACTTTCTATAATCTATGACTATCTCCCCAACTTTCAACTCTTCTACTTTCTTCCAAATAAGTCCGTTATTCCATGTTGGTAGAGGGTGTTCCTTTGTAGCTTTAATAATATCTCCTGAGGAAAACTCTAATTTGTAAACATCATTGCTTAATCTTTCAGATGTATTGGTTATTTTGTTGATATCCAGCTTGAATGTATTAGGATTGAAGGAGATAACATCCTCTTTAGTATCATTTTCAACAATTTCCTTTATAGTAGAAAGTTTGCCTGATGCAAGAAGAATATCAGTGTCTCCTGTAAGACATACGCCTCTATCTGCTAATACTAAAGCTCCTGCTTCTAAACCAAACTCTCCAGTTTCAGCATCTCTGATAACAGCTGCAGTTAGACCTGCTGCAGAACTTGCCTTTCCTGATGTAAGTAACCCTCTAGGTGCAAGGCGATGAACATATTGAAGTAATTGTGACTTAGCTACACCAGGATCTCCTATCATTAATAGGTTAGATTCTCCTCTCTGTTTCATACCATCAGGAGCAACTCTGGATACTCCTCCAAACAGAACTGTTATTAAAGCTTCTTTTATCATCTCCATTCCATAAATGGAAGGGGCAACAGATCTGACTATTCTTCTATGGATGTTAATGTCAGTAGAAAGTTCTAAAATTTCTTGTTCTGTATCAGGATCAATATCAATCTCTTCAAACTCCTTTTCTCTAGATGAAACAAAATTTACATCTAACCAGGGGTCAAATGTTGCCAGTTTTCCTTTTTGTTTACCTTTTACTTTCATACGGAGAATTCCAGAAACGATTGCTCTATCTCCTGCTCTGACAGTGTCTACTAAATCGCCAATTAACCTTGCTGGGACAGAACGAGGAATTTGACCCGGAGGAAGACTTTCTGGTTTTTCTTGAACAGTAACAGATTGAAAGTCTGTATAAATTGTATTTTCATCTTTAGTTAAGAGTTTGAAAGAACTAGTATTTGTACACTGTGGATTATTGCATTTTGATGGTTCTGTATAATATCCTCCTTCTTGTGGGACAAAATGAATTTCTTCACACCCCTTTCTAGTACACTGAAAAATACCTTGAATTAAAAGAGGTTTAACTATGCTTTGACGAATGATAATGCCTTCAACAGATAACAACTTTCCTAAATGAACTGACCGTAAACGACGTAGATCAACTAAATCTGGGAGATTTGAAAATCGAACATGAAATAAACCTGCAGTTTCATCACTAGAAGCATAAATCGGGTCTTCGATCGTCAATACTTCTACTAGTGCATCATCAGCTGCTTTGAATGTATCTTCAGGTTTTTCACGTAATGTTTTAGCAGATACAGGATCAAATCGTAATAAATCATCATAATTTACAAAAAGAGATAAAAGTCCTTCTAAAGACATTTTTTGAACTTGTTCAACATATATATGTCTCCCATTTTCATCTTGATATGCTTGAAAGAACTCTCTGAACCTTTCGCTTGGACTGGATTGCATATCTATGTGCATTTGTGTCTACCCTACGCTACAAACTTCATTTTATAATCAATGTAATAAGTCTTACTTAGTCTTAGTCTTAGATTTACTTTCATTAGATATAATTATTTATTAGTATAAAAACTAACAATAGAAATAAGTAAGCGTAAACTTAACAAAACTAAAGATTAGTGAAGTAAATGACATATACCCCCACACATCTTGCTGTACAAGGTATTATTGTATGGTTATTATTGTCAAAGAAGAATAAGGCATACTATAAAGAACATAGGTGGGAGTTTATACTTATTAATCTTGTAGCGGTTCTCCCCGATATAGATTTACTTATTGGATATCACAGATCTTACACGCACAGCTTGATTCTTCCCACGTTCATTCTTTTCAGTATGCTAGTTATAGATAAAATCAATAAAGACGCAAGTCCAATAGAATCAGCAACTCATAAGATTGTAAGATTTGTTAAACTAGCTTCACTAATGTGGATAGTTCATATTTTTCTAGACTTGAGCTGGGGACCACTTCTGTTATTTTGGCCTTTAGATAACAATCTGTACGATCTTTCAGTCTATCTTCGTTTCAGAAATGAAGCATGGTTGTTCTTTCCATTAACCTTTGTTGGTCTGATTCCAGGTTGGTCGATTTATTCCATGACTGAAGGGCAAAGGATGTTTTTCATAGATCTGTCCCAAGAAGAACTTCAATCAATCTATGGAGAATTTCTTGATTTATACATCGCTCAGTTCACGTTTCATGTTCTCTTATTTATTGTATGGATGTTAGTAATCCTATTTCCAGCATTCAGAAGAAAGAAACAGAAACCAGCAGAAGACCGGAAGAAATTTTATACAAATTTAAAGGCAACGTGGAGTTTGATAAAGAGACAACTCACACTCTTTGGGATTTTTCTGATATTCTTAGGCTTAATGCTGGGACCCATAATTGGATTGAATAGATCTATGGATTATGAAATTTCATATGAATACAAGAGTACGCAATCACTCTTCGATCCAACTCTGGGTATAGCTTTTGTGAACAAACCTCAAGCTACTACTTTAGTAAATTTTAGTAGTGAAACAGGTTTAGTTGATTATAATGTTACAGTCCTAACTTCCAATAATGATACTTTCATAAGCTTTTTTGATAATTTTGAAAATTTAACGAATAACTACTATGATAAAAATATCACTTATGAACAAATGATTGCTTCCTATTCAATCTTAACTAATCAAGCAAAAAATGAGAGTATTTTCGAGTCCAAACTAATTAGAGATGAAATGGCTTCTGGTATCCTTATAACATTTAATGAAACTGAGGAAGAAGAAACAGTTTTCTTAATTACATTTGTAGATGAATGGAACACAACTGAATCTTTCATTTATGAAGCTAAAATTGCTATAAATTATGTTATACATAGAAAACAAGCAGTTATAGAAGGAGGAATATTGAGTGGGATTGGGTTGGCTATAATTATTGCAGACCAAATAATCGCACTT
>JAUWEG010000010.1 GCA_030608385.1 Candidatus Heimdallarchaeota archaeon | reverse complement strand
GAATACAAGAACCCCGAGAGAATGATACTACAGAAATAGAGAATAAAGGGTTTGGAGGTCTTGGAGACCTCCGAACGTAGGAGGTGATCCATCCGCAGGTTCCCCTACGGATACCTTGTTACGACTTTTGCATCGTCACGAGGCCCAGTTTTGACTGAACCGAATCGCCTCAACCTCAACCGAACCTCATTTCGTTGCAACGACGGGCGGTGTGTACAAAAAGCGGGGACGTATTCTCCGTGCGATGATGACACACGGATACTAGGCGCTCCATGTTCACGAGGTCGGTTCCAGACCTCGATCCCTACTGCGAACAGGTTTGGAGTTCCGCTTCTCCTTTCGGAGTCGCTTCTCATTGTCCTGTCCATTGTGATGCGTGTGTAGCCCTGGGGATTTGGAGCATACTGACCTGCCGTGGCCCGCTCTTTCATCCATCTTCGTCGATGGCGATCCCCCTATTGTCCTCAGCCAAGCCGAAGCTTGCTCTTAGCAAATAGGGGCGCGGGTCTCGCTCGTTTACTCACTTAAGAGCACACCTCACGGCACGAGCTTGAGACGGCCATGCACTACCTCTCTGTTTTATTCGTGTAAGGTCTTCAGCCTGACACACATGTAACAGTCGCCCCAGGTGAGTTTCCTCGCGTTGAGTCGAATTAAACCACACATCCCGTGCCTGGTGGCGCTTTCCCGTCAATTCATTTAAGTTTCAGCCTTGCGACCGTACTCCCCAGGCGGAGGACTTAATAGTTTCCCTTTGGCACTGACCAGGCCCTTAGCCATGGCCAACACCTAGTCCTCATCGTTTACGGCCAGGACTACAGGGGTCTCTAATCCCTTTCGCTCCCCTGGCTTTCATCCATCACCGTCGGAGATATTCCAGTGAACCGCCTTCGCCACTGTGGGTCCTGCGAGAATCAACGCATTTCACCGCTTCTCTCGCAGTACCGTTCACCTCTCCTATTCCCTAGGTTAGCGGTATCTCTGACAGCCTACAAGTTAAGCTTGCAGATTTAATCAGAGACCTACTTACCCGGCTACGGATGCTTTAAGCCCAATAATCGTCCTAGGCACTCGCAGAGCTGGTTTTACCGCGGCGGCTGGCACCAGCCTTGCCCTCTGCTTGCTGTTAGAGCTACGAACACTCCATCACAGCCAGGGTTCTCCCTGGCACTCAGATTCGCGGTCTCACGCTTTCGCGCATTGGGCACAATTCCTAACTGCTGCACACCGTAGTGCTAGGACCAGTGTCTAAGTGTCCTTCTCGGGGCGCTAACTCTCATTACCCCTACCGATCATTGCCTAAGTGATCCTTTACATCACTTACTAGCTAATCGGCCGCGGCCTCATCCTATGGCAAACCGAAGCCCATTTTAGTATTGGCTCCTTCCAGAATTCCATACCTATCGGGTATTAGTCTTAGTTTCCCAAGGTTATCCCCGTCCATAGGGCAGATTGGCGACGTGTTACTGAGCCTTTCGCCATGCCTCCGAAGAGACATTAAACTTGCATGTCTATTGCGAATCTGATAGCACCTAGGTCCGGCATGATCAACCGGCTTCCTGATTCGATTATGATACGATCTATTTGCTATCTTCCATGAATTGAACTTTTTTAGCGCACATACACGTACTAGTGTTTTTTGTACATACTAAATTTGTTCCTTAAAATTCTCTAAATTTCTGTAGCATCAGAACATCTCGGAGTTCTTGTTTTCCTTGGAGGTGAGTGTAAAATTCATACAGTACTTTTTTATGTTTTGCAAGGGTTTTTTAAGTTATCGTTAAATGGCTTATTGTAGACACCATACAATAACTAATATTGCACTCTTGCAGATATGACTACTGTCTCTTCTCTTTTATTGGTTGCTATTTGAGTGTTTTTTGCCTCTACAGAAAATCAATCGTAAATTCGGAAGAATCAGTAAACGTAAAGGAGCGGATTCTTTTAGCCGAACCCGCTCTAAAGACATGGCTTAACATCCACTCATCAGACGTGAGTCTGACTGTTCGTGGCAATATACTTAAATGGAGTTCGATATATATACTTTGCTCTTTTTCCTGTTATACAGTTTCTATAATATTCACAGTTTAGAGGCTTAAAGTCGGTAAATTAACTCTGAAAGTATTTGACACAATTTTTCTTTGGAGATTAAAGATAATACTCTAGTACCACCTATGAGAAATAGAGGGTGGTGACAAGGAAAGGATAGTTTAGCTTTTTTAGCAATTGGGGATTCCTCTATTTCTTTTTTCCCCCTGTCCCTTTTTTACGAAGGAATTTTATAGTGAATTCTCTACTTATTTACAAGTATAATATTTATTAGTAATATATAACCCGAGGAAAGGTTATTGTGGGGATAAAGCATGCTAGATATTGAAGATTTTCAAAAAATAAGGAAGAACGTTTTTGAGTACCAAAATAGATTGCATGATATTGTTTCTGATGAAAATTATTTTTCAGATTTGAAGATAGTTTGCGCAAATGAGAAATCATCAGAAGTGACTAACCTTTTAAGAACCATTATTGATGAACTCAAAGAAAAGTTTGATACTAATTATTTATTCACAATTTACTGGTTATACTATTTACAAACCTATTATTATGATTTTACAGAGAATGAAGAAGAAGTTAAATCTCAAATAAAGGAAATGGAAAAAATTGCACTTTCAACTAGAAATGTTGAACATCAAGCAAATGTTTTAACTGCAAAGGCTCTGTTTAATCAGTTAAAAAGGAATAACCAAAAAGCTAGGGATCAACTGACTGAAGCAGAACAAATTCTGAAACCTTTCAAAAAAGATTATCCAGAATCATATTATGCTTTACTTTATGCCCATACATTTTATTTATCATTATCAGACAAAGATTACAAATCCGCAATTAGAAACATGAAAAAGTGCTTTGATTACTATTATCTTGAAAGTAAGAACTCTTCAGGAATGATTAAATCTCTTACCTTATTACTTAATTATTATATCTTTCTGAATCAAAAAAAGAAAACGGAAGATCTACTAAAATGGGTTTTTCAAAAAGAAAAAATACAGGATAAAATAACTAGTTCTCAAGCCATTTTGTTGTATTGGTGTGCTGGAACAATTTCTGCAATAGACCACAAAATAGAACATACCATATCCTATCTTAAGAACTCATATGAGAAAATAAAATATGAGGGTTTACAGAAAGAGCTGATGTATGAACATACATATACTTTGAGGCTTTTGAGTAGATATTATGCTTTCCAAGGTAAATTTCAAGAATCCTATGAACTTCTTGTAGAACTTGTTAATTTTATGGAAGATGATTACGTTAAGTTTAATTATATTCAAAAAAACAGAAAAAAAGTATATTTTGGTTCATATTTTACCTTGCTCTTCATCTTTGTCCAATTGGATTTAGATATTGATAATATACAAGATAATTCTTTGAAAAAACTCTATAATTATACAAAAAGAACATTATCCAAAAAAAGAATCTCTCAAAAACTCCTCCTTAATGAAACTACAAATAATAAGCAATTAAGTGAGCTCTTAGATGATGAAATACACGAATCTAAGGATGATGTTTATCTAGTTCTTCATCAACTTCTTATAACTCATGATTCATACACCACTAGTGAAATAGTTATAGAAGACAAGATTTCTTCCTTACGCGATTATGTATATGATCCACATTATCTTGATATATTGTTGGCAAAAATTTACCTTTCAAAAGGCAATTATCAAAAGTTTGACGAAATTTTAAGGAACTTCACGAAAGAAACTGCCAGAAGTAAAGAACCCATTTTATCTATTTGGAAAGACATTTTCAGTCTACTTTCAAAATATATTAATGATCCTTCTGATGCAACAATCGCAGTAGAGCTAAGTAAATTAGAGGAAATGTGTAGAAATAAAACTTTCAATAAAATTGCAGAAGAAATAAACTTCTACCAAAAACTTGTAGCCTCAAAAAAGACAATAAGTAGCTTCACCGATAAATTCCGACATACGGCTTTTATGGATATTTTCAATGAAGAATCGAAGAGAATGGTTCTAGATTCAATTTAGACTGAATTGAAAAAAGAAATAAGACTAAATTAAATTAAGAAAAATAAAAAAAATAGAATTAACCCCTCTTAAGGATAATACATCGGAGGAATTACATCATCGTCGTCTGTTGGATCATAAGTTTGGTTCTTCATCATACTCATACTCATCGGATAGTAGCTTTTCTGCTGAATGCAGATTAACTCTCAATATAATACTCGTAAGAAGGTATATAGTGGGCTAGAAAATTTTGTGACATCACAATTATGAAACTGAGCTATTTTTCACTTTTTTTTGGTATTTTTATATTCTAAGGTGGTATCTCCTTTGATTATCTCCTATACTTTGAATTTCTCAGAAGGAATATACTATGACTAAAAAGAAGAAATCTCAGTTTCGTTATAATTCTAATAAACAAAAGCAAACTAATACTAGAAGGATTATTAGAGTGATTCTTCCCTGGATTTGTGTAATTATTATTGGTTTTGTTTCTTTTATATTTCTCTTTCCAGAGTTACTGAAATTGTTTCCATCTGATTTTTTCGTTTCTATAGCCGCTTTCAGTGAAAAAACTGCTCTTTTTTTGAAGAATCTCTTTGTTAACCTCTTTACTAATTTAGTCTTTATTTCCTCAATTTCAGCTATATTATTAATTTTCATTGCAGTTAGATTATTACCTTTCTACAACATTGATGATACAGAATTTTACACTCAAAAGAAATTGTTTCTACCCTTCTTTTTTAGAAAGATTGGTGTAGTAATGATTTCTTCCTCAACAGGAAACGGCAACAATAAATTTAGTCACAGTAGTTATTCTAACAAGATTCATGAAGCCTTCATTAATTGCCTTTCATTGAGAACAAAAGATAGAATGTTAGCAATTTATAAACATGCTAAGGGAGTAAGCATATTTTTTCCTGTTATTTCTAGAGGTTGGTTAAAGGGTAGAACTAATCAGCGATTAAATCGAGATATTATCTTCATTTCTAATTCTATTGATAGTCACTATGATTGCAGAATCAAAACTTTGAACGGTGACCAGACTAAAGATCTTGTTCAAGCTCTTAATCAAATGAAAGTCAAGAGTAAAATTGAATCTTCTTCTGAGTTGATTACTCAATTTAATATGACTGATCAAATGTATAACATCTTTGTTAAGAATGATATAAAGGATACTTGTTTTATCATTAAGACAGATAAGAAAAGGAGAGAATCCAAGAAAATTGTTTTTGATCTTCTTCTTCTATCTGAAGACAATGTTACAGAGTCATTTATTTTAAATGCGTCTGGGTTATCCAAAAAGAAAAGAAAAATTATAACACCTAACAGGGATTTCCTCAGTTTAGTTTTCTCCCCAATTCGTAAGAAAGAATCTGTATTAATTGATGATATCGCGTCCTTAGTGCATGTTCCTATGGCTTATAGGGGTGGATCTTTACCCGTTAGTGCTAAGAAAGATGTTTTTAGCACTTCTTTTCTAAGGGGTGAAGATGAACAGATCCTTGTTGGTAAAATGGTAGGTGACAGTGATATGGGAGAAGAGATTTCCCTTAGCTTAAAAGATTTCTTGTTTAATCTTGAGGTTGCGGGGCAAATTGGTAGAGGAAAATCTTACTTAATCACTTCTGTTATAGCACAACTACTAGAAAATAAGGTTAGTACATTGGTTTTCGATATTAAGGGTGAATATGCAAGAACATTCACTGACCACCCAAATGTTGAGATATACACAATTGGAAAACCCCATCCATTATGTTTGAATATTTTTGAAACCACTGATTCTGATGATTTACATAATACTCTGTTAATTATTGAGGAAATGTTGGTTTCTTCTAATCAAGAGTTCACACCTGCAATGAAGAATCTGTTTGAGAGTGCTCTCATATTGACTCACAACTCTCCAAAGAGGAATTTACAAGTCTTTGTGGAGAATATTTTCAAGGTTTCACGTGAATTACAAGTTCATTCCAACATTACTTATTTACAGCAGACAATAGATGCTGTTTTGAATAGATTGAATTTTATTTTCAATCCGATTAATTTTGAGATTCTAGGGGCTATGAGAACCACTTTGGATCTTTCTCTTCTAGACAAAGGTAAGAGTATTATTCTTGATTTAAGCCAATTTCAAAGAAGAGCAGCAAGACCCTCAGATATTTTTTTGGTGTGTAATTTAATACTCAAAATGCTCTATAGACAAGCATCTGCAAAAGAAATGACAAGCAATTTGAGATATTTAGTAGTTCTAGAAGAAGCAATCAATATAATCCCTAATTTTTATCATTCTGAAAGCTCTGCATCTTTAATTACTGCTGAAAATAATTTTTTATTAGGAAGGAGCTTAGGTATAGGGCACATCACAATATTTCAAATGTGGGATAGTGTAAGCAAAATTGTTCATGGTAATTCTGCTACTAAGTTTGTATTCAGATCAAGTGAAAAAACAGATATTATTGCTAAGGCTCTAAATTTAGAAGAGGATGAAATATCTAACATTCAAAGCTTACCTTCACGACATTGTTTCTTATTCTTCGAAGGTTCAGATTCTGCTGTAAAGATTCAAACACTAGACTTAATGACAGATCCCATTAGCTTTGCAGAATATCAGTCAAAAATGCTAAAAAAATATGGTAGAAGCGTTTTTCCGTTGTTGTTTAAAAGCTTCATAGATATGCGAACTTCAATTTTTCAACAGAGCAATGCAAATGCTATTGGAAGAGGCAAGAAATTAGTAAGCAAAAAACATAATCTATCACAAAATAAATTGGATAGTTTCATACCAAAAGACGTATCGAAAATCGATTCTAACAAGAAAATGATTATAGAAAAAGATACTTTAGATTTCATTTCCTCCGCTGGACTATTACCTGAAAATCTGATATGCGAACAATTGTGTTTTCAAGAGGATAGCGAGAAAAACTGCTTGAAGTACAATATGGGCGCAAAAGTTGTGAAATCTACTATACTCAATGAATGTTCCACCGAGGAGATTTCTACTTTGCTTACTGATGTGAGAGAACTTCATTCCTTGATTTCCGCAATATCTACGAAGAGAAACCTTGAGTACGATGAAAATCTAGTCTTTTGCACAGTAAAAACTTTGGTTGTGGACTTTATTTCAGAGAATATCTTGACTCCAAATGAAGCTTATAGCATTCTTACAAGATTCTCTCTTGGGATTAAAGAGACAACAAATCCTTAATCATACTCTCGCATTTGATAAGATTTAAAAGCAGACATTCTTTTCTTCTCTTAAGTTCTGACCACGTTGACCGTTGTCAATGGGCTTAACGGAAGTGGTAGAGGCTGATACTTATGGTAGAACAAGAACTTAAAATTGCAATTGAAAAAATGAAAAAAGATTCACCTGCTCGTAAGTTCGTTGAATCAGTTGATATAGCAATCAATCTCAAAGATATTAATCTTCAGGATCCTTCAAAGAGGTTTCAGATGGATGTTATACTTCCTCACCCTCTAGAGAAAGATGTTAAGATTTGTGTGCTTGGAGAAGGATCGCATCTAGTAGACGCTGAATCAGCAGGAGCAGCTAGAATCATCAATAAAGATGAATTGGACAACATTAGTAGAGAACCTAAGATAGCAAAGAAATTAGCCCAACAATATGATTTCTTTATCGCAACAGCTTCATTGATGCCAACCATTGGTAGAAGTTTGGGAAAGTTCCTTGGTCCTCGCGGTAAAATGCCTAGACCTTTACCCCCAACTGCACCAATCAAACCACTCATCAATGACCTTCAAACGACAATACAAATCCGTTTGAGACAATCTCCCGTAATTCATGCTAGGATTGCTACTATAGCTATGGAAAATGATTCTATAGTTGAGAATGCATTGACTATAGTAAGAAGCGTTGAAAACAGACTCGAAAAAGGGGAAAATAACATACGTACAATTTACATTAAATCTACAATGGGTCCTGCAATAAAGGTTAAGTAGGTGGCAAAATGTCAACCGTAAAAGTTTCTGAAAAGAAAAAACAAATAGTTATAAAACTGAAGAACGATCTCACATCCTATCCCATTATTGGACTCGTTAGGATTGATAATATCAATGCAAGCGTTGTTCAAAGAATGAGAAAAGATTTACGAAAGGATGCTAAAATTGTTATGGCTAGAAATAGCTTAATGAGAATCGCTATTTCTGATTTGAAGAAAAAGGTTCCAGGTATTGAAAAACTATTAGAATACATTGTTGGTTCCTGCGCATTCTTGCTAAGTGAAACAAATCCCTACAAATTAGCTACTTTCATGGATGAGAATAAAGTACCCGCACCAGCAAAAGCTGGACAATATGCACCTAATGATGTCATAATTAGACCAATGAATACAGGAATCCCTCCTGGACCTGTCATTGCTGAATTACAGTCATTAGGACTCAAAACAAGGATTGAAGGGGGACAAATACGTATCGCAGAGGAAGCGATTGTAACTAAAGAAGGTGACCGTGTAAATAGAACAGTTGCTCTTCTTTTAAGAAGATTAAATATAAATCCCTTTCAAACTGGTTTAAGTTTTGTTGTTGCTTTTGAAGACGGGGAAATCATTCTTGGGGATGCTTTGTTACTTGATTATGAGCAATATAGAGTAAACTTTCAATGGGCTTACAATTCTGCTTTGAATCTAGCAGTTAATGCTGGATTTATAACAAAACAAAGCTTGTTATTGATACTTTCAAATGCTCATCAATTAGCTCTCAATCTTTCAGTTAATGCTGGATTTCTAACAAAGAAATCTTTGTCATTAATTCTCACAAAAGCAGTTAGAGGATCTCTTTCTGTAGCAGCTTTTGTAGCAGAAAAAGATTCAAGAGCTTTATCAGATAAAGCTCAGGCCAAACTTTCTGAAGCTCCAGAAGTTCAACAGACTGAAACTATTGTAGCAAAAGAACTCGAGGAAGAATCTGAGGAAGAATCTGAGGAAGAACCCGAGGAAGATCTAGGGTTAGGATCGTTATTTGGATAGGTGAAAAATATGGAATATGTATATGCAGCATTAATACTTCATGAATTAGGTGAAAATATTACTCAAACAAAGGTAAAAGGAATACTTGAAGCTGCTGGAGCAAAAATAGATGAATCTCGAATTAAAGCTTTAGTAGCAGCCTTGAAAGACGTTAATATTGAAGAAGCTTTGAAAGCTACTGTTATGGCTGCTGCACCAGCTGCAGCATCTCCTGGAGCTGCAAGTGATAAAGCAGCACCCGCAGAAGCTAAAGAAGAAAAAGAAGAAGAACCAGAAGAAGATGCCGATTTAGGCCTAAGTGCTCTATTCGGTTAGAATTTTTTATTTCTTTCTTATTTTCTTTTTCAATATTTTTTTATTTCTTTTTTAAAAAAACGTTAAAGGCATCGATAATATTTTCACATTTTTCTAAAGCGTGATAAATTTCCAGATCAGAAAATTCAGTTTCCTGAGCAGCACTGGAGCTAAGTGATGCTACCCTTGATCTTCTAATTTCACCTCTTCCATCAATTGAAACGATTAATGTATGATCATTTGCGTGCATTAAAACAAAATTAAACAACTGACTATCTCTTAAATTTTCCAATTGCTTTCTTTCAATTTTACATTCTAGCATTTTTCCACAATGGTCACAACTGAATGTTTTATGAATAAATTTGTCAATATTTCTCATCTGATTACCTATCTTTCTTTTTGACTAGAAGCTCTGATATTTTGATACTAGCTCATCAGCTAGACTTTGTTCCTTGTTTATTATCTGGTCGACAATATACTCAAATGGTTCTGAAACATTGCCTGATAAAAGGCCACTCACAAGAAAATGCTTCTTGATGTTGTAATTCTTCATAAAATCATGGATATCTTCTATAGATACTTCCGAATCTTCTAAATCAAGTTTGTTTCCAACTAAAACTTCTGGAATTTTAGGGTAGAAGTGGTTAGCTAAGTAATTGCGGGTTAGATCAACAAATTCATTCAAATAGGCTAGAGTTTCTATATCAGTAATATCATAAACATACATTACACCTTTAACACCACGTAGGAAAACATCAATCATGAATCGAAATTGTTTTTGTCCAGCAAAATCCCAAATCTGTAGAGTTACTGTACGACCTTGATAAACTATTCTTTTCACTGTAATATCTACACCTTTTGTCATTAAAATTTGGTTTGGGTCATCAAGTTCTCCTGAATAGCTTTTAGATATTGTAGTTTTTCCCACTGAACCTAATCCCAATACAGCAATTTTCAATATATTGTTATGTTTTGAGTTTTGAGGGAGTGTTGTATTCATGATAATCATATCCAAAAAAATATTTAAAGCACCACATTTTTTTGTGGTGAATTGTTGTATCCTGCAACCAACCCATGTACAGAAACCGAAGAGTAGATTGGCTTGTTTTTAATTATGGAAAATTCCCCCCCTGAATATAGTGTCATGAAAGGTACATCTGTTCCTATTGCTTCTTTGACCATCTTATTTTCTTCTTCAATTTTATCACCAGCAATGAGCAATCTATTGCTACAGTTAATAAAAAGGCCAAAAATGGGATGATCAATTTTCTGTGCCGCTGTATTAGCACATTCATATGCAGATTTTTGCACTCCTAAACCAGATTGTGTGAAAAACTCCGCTATTTTTTCACTCTCATCTAAAATTTCCTCTGGAATTGTTGAAATTATTCCTTTCAAAGATGGATGACATACAGATACAAATGGTAGATTCCCTTGATTCTTTGATTTCAATGTAGAAAGATACAACAATGAAGCATAAGCCATGTTTTTGAAAGCTTCTTCATAAAGCTCTTTGGACATACCTAACAGTTCAAGAAATTCTTCATGTGCGGGTTTTTCATTTATCTCATGAACATAACTGCTGCTTTTGATTCCCTTTGATAGCTCAAAGCTTTTAGTCTTCTGTGATTTATCAAACGTCCAATTATGTTCAAAGTTCAAGGTATCAGAAGAAAAGACAGTTCCAACCATTGCATTTTGAAAAACATTTTCTCCTTGAAATTGATAACAAGAGAGCATATCTAAATCAATAGTGGCGCCTCCTAGGGCATTTTCTACATTATTTTCCAGTAATTTCATCAGCATTTTGTATGCGAAAGAAGTTACACCATAACCATTCTTTCCCATATTTCGATTAATGAGTTTTCCAATCATATTGAACATTCCTCTAAATTTATGAGCGAAGATACTATCCAATATTTTCATATCTTTGAAAGCATCAGGTGGAAAGAACGGACCAGGTGTAAGGAAAAATCCTGTCTTGAACCTATTCTGATCATCTTTAAAGAGTTGAATTAGTTTATCTACTCCTTTATCAGGGTTTATTCTAATATTTGAATAGGAAACTGAAGAATGGATTTTCAATTCTGATGATTTGAAAGCCATTGCAGAACAACCTTGAGTAGTTGGTATGTCATTCGATGTAGCGACAGCAGGAAATGTTCCTCCGATTACATTCTGTGTTCCGCTTTCTTCACAAATTTTTGATATAGCTTGTTCATATTGTCTTTTTTCACGATAATTTGGAGTATACGCAATAAGTAGAAAGTCAGGTGTGCCGTTAATATCACCAATAACATCTTTGATGATATGTTTTGTAGTTATATTGATGGATCTGTGGCTAGTTGTTCTTGTTGCTATCTGCATAAAGAAACCCCTCACAAATAATTAGAGATTAAGAGAGCTTTTCTCTTGGATTCTATAGATAACAAACTAAGATTAGCATTTTTGCTTGCAATAGTTGTTAGGATCAGTATGCTATTTACAACATAAAAGATTACACAGAATTCACTTAATTCGTAAGTTACTTTATTGAGATTGTTTGATTTCATTTCTAAAGAAACTTTGTCAACATTTGCTTTGCACCACTGAATTGTTCTTAATAAATTGTGAGAATATTCTTCCTTAAATGATGAATCAACAACATCCCCATCAATTCGGAAGAGTATTGCGGCTTCTACTTCATCTAAGTGATTTAAATCCATTAATTCAGAACCAATTCCTTGGCTAAAATTCATTTTCTTACCTCTTGTAATATCTGATTATCTGTTAATACTTTAACAAGTTCCATATTCTGAGAACTATCCCTATTCTCTCTTTCACCAAGAAGGTTCTTTGCAATTTGAGCAATCACTCTTTTCTTTGGATCCTTATCTTTAGAGAGTTCTTTCACTCTTTTCATTAGCTCTTGGTATCTTATATCGTTAACAACTGGATTAAATGCAACATTCTGAATTGAACTAGTATCTATAACTAAGCCTGGTCCATTAACAAAATTAAGAGGATAGATTCCTTCGTGATGGGGTGTTTTTCGAGATTTAATAACCTTACAAGTTCTGTTGTATTTTCCCCCCAAACCTAGATTTTGTATGTGAATGACACTATCAGATAAGTAAATTGGTACTCTTGTTTCTTTGGCACCAATATCTGTTTGACCAAAAGCATTTGGTTCTTCAACAGTTTGCAATACTGTACCTAGAGAGCTCAAATGGTGATAGATCTTAGTTAGAACTTTTCTTTGCTCTTTTTCTGAAGGAAATTCCCACAATATAGGTGTGAGTGGGTCCACAATAATTCTTGTGTGTTTAACATTTCGATGTTTCAACTTTTGAGCTAGGGCAGGGAGTATATTTGTCATAAACTCAACAATCTTCTCACTTTCAACTAAATGAATTAGGTCTTCAGCATCATTTGTCATTTCGCGAATGTTAATTCCTAAAGATTCGGCTTCCCCAATTAATTTTGAGGGGGTTTCTTCAAAGGACAAATAAAGGGTATGATCTCCTTCTAAAAGTCCTTGATATAAGTAAGCTAAGGCAAAAGTAGTTTTTCCTGTTCCACTACTACCTACTATGGAATTTATAGAATTCTTGATTATTCCGCCATTCATTAGAACATCAAGACCTTCTATCCCCGAAGATATTCTTTCGTGGTTTATCATAGACATCTATAGTTATACACTAACAACCTAAATAAACTCCACAATTTCTATTTGGGAGTAAATTATCATGTCAATCGCTCTAAGCTTTAATTAATTCAATTTGAGAATGAACACAAAGAGTAACATTTTAGAAAAGAAACGAAATTATCATTCTTGAGTATAATGAGTTCATTTTTACAAAAGATAAAAGATTTATTTGCTTCTGAGGAAAAAAAATTCACTAGAACAATATTAGAGGAGTTAGAAACAACCAATTTCATTAATATAAGAAAAATTCAATCAAACCTTTCTTTGGAAAAACGCTATGTAGCGATTAGCGACTTACTTTCAAACAGAAAAATGACAGGTGTTTTTCTTCCGGAGAAATCTCACTTCTTTTCCATTTTAGATGAGGAATTATCAGAAATCAGGAATTCACTAAAGAAACAAGGGATGGTAGAAATATCCTTAATCAAGAATCGCTGGACTGTAACAGAAAAAACCTTACTTCCATTGTTGAATCATCTAGAAAAAGGAATTATTGGTGATAAGAAATATTTCACAATTACTTATCTTCAAAATGCTATAGATTCTTCCTTAGCAAATGTTCCAGAATATGAGATTCAAAAGTTTGAGAAAAAATTTGGGATAGAAGTGGACACTCTTGCTCAGATTATTGCTAATATGATTGAAAATGAAATACTAAAGGGTGTATTAAGACATAATTTGGTGTTTTTAAGCTCAGAAACCTTTGAAAATATTGTTACTGAGTTTCTAGAGGATAAATTGGATAGTGAAAAAGAATTATCTTTTGATGAAATCTCCTCTGAACTAGAAGTGCCTTCAACTAATATTGAACCTTTTCTTGTAAGTTATGTTAACAAAAATCCAGGTAGTTTAGTTATTTATCCTTTGGAGAAAAAGATAATCTTCAAGGGATAATTAATATGGGTAGAGAAAATTAAAAAATTTCTTTAATCTTATCTGTCGAAATCTTTAAAATGGTATGTTGTAACCCGAACTTCAGATAAGAATGGCTAGAAGATTACCTTGGTTACTACCTGGAATTCGCAGACCTAATTTCAATCTGCATCAAATATCAATTCGTATGCCAAAACGAATTCCCAGAAGTTTTATTTATGTTCTCATATATGGGATTGTATTCTATATCTTTGGAGGTGGGGCATATATGGTTGTAAATCAGGATGTTCTGGTTAGTATAGGCCAATTGGGTAATAGCCCTCTTTTCATTGCACGGTCAATACATACACAATATCTAATTGAAGGATTAGTTATAGGATTTATATTGGTTTTCGCTGCAGTAAGTCTATATTTGCTTGATCATGCAACAAAATTTGCTTTTGATGTTGGAACTGCTCAAAAAGTTGAGTTGATTGGAACAATCCTAGTAGTTGTATGGTACATTGCTGTATTATTGATTTTTAGAGCTAAATTATAAGTGGGTTAATACCTGCTTTTGATGGTTTCAAGACCATCATTAGTTATTTTATAAAAAATTTCCTCTTCTTCTTGTTGTGCTTTCCACAGTTTTTTATTAACATGTTTTAATCTAATTTCTCTGTCTGAATAATTCATTATAGCTGAATTTGCTACAGGTCTAATAGCTCTCTTATCCTTTTCTCTGAAAGCAGTAACTTGATTTGTTATTAAAATGGGAATTTGATATTCTTTGCTAATCATGTTTAGGTATGCCATTTGCAATGTTAGTAGCTTATATATACTAATTTCATTGATATTTGAGCTTCTAAATCTAAAATGATTCGTTATCCCATTAATGGCTATGAATGTGTAATCTGTGTTTGAAATGAAATTATGAACCTTCATCAATGTTTTAATTTGTTGACTCTTGTTAAATAAACTAATAACGGTGATATTTTTTAGTTCTACCTTGTAATTCAGATTAACTTCCATTAATCTTTGTGCACTAAAATTTATCTCACAGTCAAAAAATAGCGCTTTCTTCCCTTTTAAACCTCTACATGTCTGATAAAGCAGCGTTGTTTTTCCTGAATTTGGAGGACCCGCTAAATGAGTTATACCTTGAGGAATTGTTCCGTATTCCAGTAAATCTCGAAACGCCAAATCTATCACTGATATTAGAGAATATTAATTTATTTAGCTTTATTATATATTAAAGCTTTGAAAAGAAGATAATTTTCTTATCTAAATGAGTAGTATGTAGATTATCAAGGAGAAAATTATAATTCCAATACCTTTTCCAATTTTGTTTAAGTTATAACCTAGATTCCTTTGAATTAATCCCCTACTTGTTTTTTCAGTTGTAATCATTAAACCTATCCAAATTCCTGTTTTAGAGGCATAAAGAAGAATCAATAGAACCAAATCAAGAATATATTGAAGGGTCCCTTCTCCAATTTCTACTACCATTTCTTTTCAAATATTAAAACATAGTTTAAGTTAAATACTCCACGAAAATCAAGGAAAGATTTTTCTATTCCTACCTTTGAATCTTTGGCATTCCAGGCATCATCCTTTTGTGTTTGTTATTTTTTATTAATTTCCTTATTCTATCTACTTGATTTTTCTTTAATCCAATTGTTTTAATTAACTCCTTTTCACTCAATCCATTCTCTAATCCAAGAAGTAATAGATCTAGCTTTTTATAGGAGATCCCTATTTCTTCCTCATCGGTTTGCTTAGCCCAAAGTCCTGCAGTTGGAGGTTTTGTTATGATTTTTGGATTTACATTGAGTTTTTCAGCTATTCTATACAATTCTGTTTTGTAAATGTCTCCTATAGGCCATATGTCCGCAGCTAAATCGCCGAATTTAGTTCCATAGCCTATTGAAATTTCGGATTTATTTGATGTTCCTATTACTAGTTTATTTTCGAGATTAGATATTGTGTAAAGGTTAACTCCCCTTAATCGAGCTTTTAAATTTCCTTTAGCTAACTGATTCTTTTTCAATTCTGAATGTACTGTTATCATTTCCCTTATCAAAGGTGAAATATCGATGATTTGGAGAGGAATGTCTAATTGACTAGCTGTTAATTGGGCATCTTGAGTATGAATTGGGTCGAGCTCTTTTTCAGGTAAATGAATAAGTGATATTTTTTCTTTGCCAATAGCAAGAGTTGTTAAATGTACAACAACTGCGGAATCAATTCCACCACTGAGACCAATTACTGCCCCTTTTGTTTTTGAAGTTTCAATTTTTTGTCTTATAAATTTCTTAATTTCTTCTATTGTGGCGTTTTCATCTTTAAGGAAATCTTTCATTTAACTCATGATATCTAAATAGTTAAGCTTAATAATTCTTTCAATACGCATATATGGGTACAAAACAGTCTATGGAGCCCCGAAGGGGGTTTGAACCCCTGACCTTTACCTTACCAAGGTAACGCTCTACCAGCTGAGCTATCGAGGCAAATTCAATAAAATCCTTTTTCTATAATTTTTAAAGATTCTGATTCAATGTTATATTATAAGAAAAACTCTTTAAATTCCCCATCTCTTTCATCGAATCCACTATTTTCGAAATTAATAATAAAAATCCACAAAGGGCGAAAAGTCTAAATATACTTTCTTTAATTTCCTAACAAATTACTTAATAAGGGATAATATGAAAAATCGCACTTTAGTATTCTTATTGCTCTGCTTGGTAACAGTAACAAATGTACCCTACGTATATGATATCTCTGGTCAACAGACACTGAATTATGTAATTCTTTTTGATGAATCACATGGACAAGTTTTCAATAGGACTTTCATGGATACTGCTTTAAGCTCCCTTACTAATATTACAATTGAAGATCCGGATACTAAGCTTGTAATTGAACTTATATTCCAGATTGAAACAAGGTTTAATTCTACAAACCTTCAAGGTGTAGATTTGCTTATTTTTACAAATCCTGGACTTGGAGAGGATGATAGTTTAGATCAAGCAGAGAAAGATGCAATCCTTGATTACGTAGAACTTGGTGGATCTTTATTTTTACTTTGTAATCCATTGACTCAACAAGATAATATAACAGGTCATCCTACCACAATGAATGAACTTCTAATTGAGAGAGACAATTGGTTAACATCTGCAAGATTCATGTTTGGAGCAAACCAGTCGCTTTCTAGAGTAATTGTAGATGATTTTAATAGTACATATGGAAATGCAACACATGTAACATTTAATGAGTATAATTCAACAAAGATAATTTTCAATGAAAACATAGATTTCTTCTGGCAGGAAACAAAAATTGACAATGTTACGATTTATTCAGACTCTATTTCATTAGGAAATGAAAGACTGGCGGATAACTCATTGGAAAAAATAGTTCAAGTTGGAAAAACACCCATTACATCATACGCAATTAACGAAGAATATGATATATTTAGAGATCCAACCAATGGTTTCCTTACTTGGCTTTTTGCAAAAAAAACTAAAGGTACCAGATTAGTCTTGTCGGGTTCAACAATAATGTTCAGTGACTTAGAGATTGTAGAAAATTCAACTTGGATTGAACAGAATCAGAATCTCGAACTATGGAACAACCTCATTCTTTGGCTCTTGGAATATACCCCTCATCTAGAAAGAGATCCTCCTGCAATATGGGTTTTTGAGAACTATGCTTTGCTTGTTTTTGCTCTCTCTGCTGTAATTTTTGGTATTTCAATTCTTGTTTTCAAATATAGAAATAAAAGAAAAATCACTGTTACAATTAAGTGATTATCAAGTTCTCTTCATATTTTTCGTTTTTTTTCTTTTACAAAAAGTGGTGTATAAATATTCAAATTGCTTTATTTTTATGATGAATGTTCAGAGAGCATATGATACTAGTACGGAAGCTCTTAGATTGCTAAAATCATTATTTAATGGTGAAATAGATATAGCTGACTTTAGATTTGAGATTAATGAATATTCTCAAACTATGGCTAAGAATCTTTTTAGAGATAGCTTTCCTAGATTTAACCAGAATTTAAGAGATAAGTTTACTAATATTTTTCTAAGATATTGTTATAATGAAAAAAATGTGCAAGTGAATGAATTCTGGAAGTTTACTAATTATAAAGATTTTTGGATTGAAATGAAGAACTTTCATGATTACATTTATTCGAGAAGAATGAATTTAAGTGAGGTTGTTCAATTTTTTGAGACAAATCTATTGACAAATAAGAGGAAAGTAAAACTAGATTTTGTGGAAAGGAAAGTAATAGAAAGGCTTGATAAAAACCCCAATATTCTCAATAAGGATTTAGCAAACGAGCTAAATATTTCAGAGAAAAAAATAAGCAATATAATTAATTCCCTGAAATCAAGAGGCGTTTTTCTTGGTTGTTTTGCCGATTATTCTCCAATAGATGCCTATGAATTCTTTGGTTTCACTGAAATTGAAAATTCGAACAATGAGCTTAAATTCTTAGATAAAATAACTTTGTTTCCAGATTTCAAACTCTTCCATGGTTTATCTTCTCAAGAGATTAAACAGCCTTATATTTATCAAGTTATAAACAAAAAAATAGTTTGTAACACAGAGATATTGAACCGTGGTCTTTCGTTTCAGGATTGGATTTCTGTAAATAAATCTAAGAAAACTTCGAAAAACTTGAATCGAGAGAAAGACTTAGATGATTTTTATGTTCCTACATCGAGTAAAAACCACGTCCTACAACTCATGAAGAACTGTGAAACGGATTATAGAAGACCAAATATTAAAAAGATAGCAAAAGAAAACAACGTTTCCATTAGAACATTATTTAGAATTAAATCTAAACTTAAAGATAGGGGATTAATCCAACCTCAAATCATTGTGGAAAATGATGAATTGATGGCTCTAGTAATTATATCCCCAAGAGAACTTCTTGAGTTTTACAACAAAGTACCGTTTGTTAAATCATATGAAGTTCAAAACATGGAAACCAATAGTAAATGGTTCTCTTTCATGTCTATTTTTGCTAGTGATTTTGCCTTTATTAATTCAAAACTTAAGAATCACTCAGAGATTTTCCTAGTTGTAGGAAAAAAGGCAGTGAATTTAATATCACAATCCAATCAAAAGATTTATACAAATTAAATAAGGGAGTTTGTTACATGTCAAGTCAACGCTCATTAAAGGAAATAGTTGATATAATTTCAACTGAAACAAGTATGGGAAAAGAAGAAATTCATCAACTTATCAATGATAAGATGGAAGAACTTGGGGAGTTTGTGACACAGCTTGGGGCCGTTCATATTGTGGCAAGGGAAATGGGTGTTGACCTATCTTCAGAACCTCCAATTCAGGTACAAACCACTTTAAGTATCGATCAATTAGTTTTGGAACTAAACAATGTCAATCTAATTGGTCGTATTTATAGAATTTACAACCAACACAATTTTAAGAAAAAAGATGGCTCCGATGGAGTTTTGCAATCGGTTCTCATTGAGGATAAAACAGGTAAAATTCGCGTTGTTTTTTGGGATCAGAAAGTAATTGAGTTACAAGACACTAACTGCAAAATAGGCGATCCAATAAGAATTTTAAATGGCTATACAAAAGCTGGACGGGATGAATCTGTAGAGGTACACCTAGGAATAAGAAGCCAAATTCAAATTAGACCCTCAGGTATTGATGATTCTGAATTACCTGCATTTGAATCTGAATTTTCCAAAATTAAGAATATTAGAGGAAATGAGATTGATCTTTCTTTAATTGGTAAGGTAACTCAAAAAGATGACATCCTTGAATTTGAAAGGTCTGATGGTTCAAAAGGTAACAAACAAGGTTTAGTTCTTGGTGATGAAACCGGAGAGATTTATGTTAATTTCTGGAATGAAAAAGCTGATGATGTTCAAGATATCGGTTTAGGGGATATTATTGAAGTTGTGAGATTAGCTTCAAAAGTAGGATTAAAGGGACACCTAGAATTGCATTCGAGCAAATACACAAACATTGTTAAGAGGGACAATTTGGCTGACATAATTGTGAAAAAGGGCTTCATTGGCTCAGGAACAGATATTGCCGCTCAATTATTACCAATAAATCAGATTACTGAATTAAGTTCTCTTATATCAACAAAAGGCTTGATAATTAATGTAAATCCCTTACATGAATTTTCCAGAGAAAATGGATCTAAAGGTAAAGTAAGAGACATCACAATTTCTGACAGCACAGGGATTATTCGTGTTGTTTTATGGGATGATAAGACTCAACTAGTAACTGAAAATGATATAAACAAAATCATTTCTATAATTAATGGTTTTACAAGAAAAGGAAGATATTCAGATATTGAGATTCATTGCGGAAATCAAACACGAGTAGATGTTGAGAGCATAGATTCCAATTCAATTAGCCAATATCTATTGGATTTTACAAACATTAAAGATGTCACTGACGAAATGAAGGAAGCACACATACAAGGTATTGTAAGTGATTTAAGTCCAATTCAAGATATAAAAACCAAAGAAGATGAAATCATTCAACTAAGAAACTTAAGAGTTGAAGACCAATCAGGTACCATTCGCATTACTTGTTGGCGTGAAAATATAACTAAGATTTCTGATTTAAATATTGGTGATAGTATTGAAATTTATAATGCGAGTGTTAAAGAAGACGCTGGTTATGGAACCGAATTGTTAATCAGTAAAAATTCAATTGTAAAAAAAGCATTAAATAACCCTTCTAATCCTCAAGACTTTGTATCTAGCTTAGAGGTTTCATCACTTGAAATTGACTTGGAGAAAATTAAAGATATAGAGGATATTGAAGAAGGAGATGAAGTTTCTATTCAAGCAACTGTAGTGAAACTCATAGAGAAACAATTTGTTTATCCATTATGTCCTGAATGTAAAAAGAAAATGAAAAAGGAAAATAATACTTACAACTGTGCAGTGCATGGAGATACTGATAAGCCATTAAATCGTATTCTTTTTACTTTCGTTGCTAATGATGGAACAGGAAATATTAATGTACTATGCGCTGGTAAATTGGCTGAAATTGTCTTAGAATTGTCTGCTGACACTGCAGCAAGAATGGTGGAGGAAAATGAATCAGAAAAAGCACCTTATTCCTTTTTGAAAGCTAATAATTTTGTTAACTCAGAATTAATAATAAGTGGCAAAGTAAATCAAAATCTTTATCTTAAAAGCTTAGAACTAATTGCTAAATCAATAGAGAAGGTTAGATATGCAGAAACAACCAAAAACATGGTAAAGCAGATTTATACTGAATAGAAACCCTTGCCTTTTTTTGCATTTGGTCGAAAAGCTTATTAATAAACAAAATGCAACTTCAACCGGGTTAGTATGGATTTCTCAATAATAAAAACCGTGATAATTATTGTAATTATAATTGCTGTCGTTTTTGCACTGTTTTACCATGCATTTAGTGTAGGAAAAGAGGAAGAAACAACTTAAATGCTTAAATTTCGAGGACCATTCCTTTTTTCTTCTTGTAGATTTTAATTACAGCAGTGATTGCACCAAGAAGTACCCCTGAACTTGATACTAATGGTACTACTACGTTTGTTATAGACTTTGTATTTGATACCTTGGTTCCCACCAGTTCAAGCATTAGCGCACTTCCCTTTGTAATTTGCAGATTTGTTGCATAAACGTAAAGATCGTTTACTTGTAATTCATACAGACTAGTTACATCATCCTGAACATTTGATATAAGCTTCCACTCATATTTCGAAGTAGAATAACTTTCATTAAAATAATATAACATGGAAACATCGGAATAGCTTCTAACCTCAGAATTAATAATGAAGTGTATTGAGATTATATCATCATTCTCTTCTGTTGTAGCTAATAAACTAGGACCAATTGTAGTTATTTTCAATTTGTGGTCATCTATACTAGAATCTGCTTGAATATGCCAATAGAGCGCACCTAAATCCACATGAACAGGGATTTGTAAGGTATTTGTTTCAACATAAACATCTAAAAGTGGCACCATATCATCATTAATGTAATATATCCACCTATCATGTGTAGATGGATAAGTAATATTATATGTAAGCGTAATATTTTCTGTAATTATTACATCTTCATAGCCTTTTTCAGCCGTTATAAGTAAATTTTCTAGCACGATTTGAAATGTCTTTATTACAATTGGTGTATAAGCTTTGAAAATTGAACAATTAATGTTAACAATAAGGAGATCTTGAGGTAAAGAAATTACATATGTATAAAATCCATATTCGTCAGTAACTCCAGTGTGAGCTTCATATTCATTGATTTCAATTGTGATTGGTACTAGACCAACCGGTGAATTATCGGAAGTTACATTGAAGTGCAAAAGAAAATCTGATGAGATCTCTGCATTTTCATACTCAAAATCTATATTTATTTCACTGTCATAAATCAAAACATTAACGGATTTTCGGATTGTTGCATGAGAAGAGGACTCAGCATGAATCTCCAATGTATAGTTATTTTCTGTCAGATAGAAAGAAGAAATTCTAAAAACATATTGACCTTCTATTATGAAACTAGGAATAACTTCATTATCCAAAATTCCATTAATGGTAGCATTTTCAATTTCTACTAAATGATTAAGGCTGAGATAAGACACACTTATTTCTTTCAACGCATATTTTGGAATATTAATTTCTTGTCCAACTATTAATTCCGAAGCTTCTCTCATTAGAGTTACAGTGGCATTTTCATACCCTATTAGATTGTTTTCGATTACAAGGAACGTTATCTCAACACTTCCACTTGTAATCCCTGGCGGAAAGGTAAATTCTAATTTATCATTTACTAACTCACCCATTGCACTTCCATTTTCAGCACCAACCCAGAACAGCTCAATTACGTTATTTTGAAGTGTTTCTCGAAAGATAAATGTGGCATTTAGAGTTTCGAAAATAGTTAAATTTTCAATACTTGTAGACTCTATTTGGTTCGGTAGAATGAACTGGAAATTAATATCATAGATTCCAGCTTTTCTTGCTAACGAAAGATTTCGATATCCTCCCCCTATATCGATATCACTCAAAATATCTACACCCTGTAGACTTCCTGTCATCAACCAACTATTAGGATAAGAAAAATTGACTGGGTTTACAAGTAGTGAAAGATTGTTAATTGAGATAGAAAGTAGAATAGATGTTTCATTTTGAAAAGAGATTTGTTTTTCATACAGTATGGATACTACACCTGACGCCCTTACTGTGAAATTAGCACTTATTTTATAATTTGAATTGTGATACCAACCTAAATTATATTCATAGGGTGCTGTCCCCTCAAATAAGATATCTGCATTAAAATTCCCTTCTCCCATGTTTGCTGAACTTATCTGTATGTCATTTAATCTTAGATCAATATCTGAAGGTGTTAATGAGGTTTCGAGTTTTAAATCATCAAATAGAACCGTACAATCCGAAACCTCAGGAGATATCACATAAATTCCAAATGATTTTAGCATTGTGGGTATCAAAGGATTCCCTTCAGAAAAAAGATCACTCATATAAAGCGTATAATCGTTCCATTGATTGTCCCAGCTACTGTTTTGTAATAGTCTATATACTATGAATGGCGATGTTGTATTATCTCCAATTGATGGTGGTTCTACATTTGTGTAGTGCCAATGAATCACCATAATACGACAAGTATCAAAAACAAAATCAAAAATTAAAGATGAATTTAACACATACTGTAAGCTTGAGTTTGATGCTAGAAGATAATTATAAGATATTTTTGTATTAGTATTGTATAAGCTTATGTCTTTTTGATTAAGTGCATACATTATGGATTCAGAATTGTAAGAATAGAATTTCCATACATACTCCCCATCCCAGCTTCCGGAATAATGCAATCTTTCAACTTCTACTCCAGCTTTAATAGCACCCTCTGAATAGAATTCTTGACTATCCTCCGCCCCTGGATTATTAATGTATTGAGCTTGTAAATCAGTAATATTCCCTTCTAGTGAATATTTTCCATTGCTAGGTAAGAAAATACTTGAGTTTTCATCTTCAAAATTTCCTTCTAAGGATTCCCCCACATAATTTCCCGTCAAACTTATATTTGGACTGAAACCATTTAACGCATCCTCTATTGAATTTTCCTCATTGCTTGCTGATATTTCCTCATCTAGCTCAGCTTTACTATTTTTTAGAAACCCAGAACTATCGGTGATTTCAGTTCCTTTCTTTCCTTCTTCATTTAGATCTTTTATGATTTTATTGCCATTAATATCGGCAATGGATGTGGAATCATTACTATCAACTAAAGGAGATTTAAGAAATATTAGCATATAGAGTAAAAATATTACTGGAATTATTTTTTTGAGTCTCATTCTAATCTTATATACTAACTATATTTTAAAAACAGCACAATTTTCAATAGGTTTGAGTAACCTAAAACATACTCTTTTTGTGTTTAGAGATTTCAATTCTCACTTCTTGTCTATTTTTCTATACCTTATATTAGTTTCATTTGGGTAAAAAGGTGCTTAAGCACACAAGAATGCTTTTTTCCTGAGGACTGAATACTTTCAGCCCTCTGCCCCTTCTTTCTTTTGAAGTCAGACAAAAACACCAAACATAGTACTGAATTGTACATAAAACAGTTCATAGCTTTATTTCAATCTTAACAATTTTGAATAGTTTCAGAAAGGTTATTTTTCTGAGTAAAATGGAAAGCTGCTTGTGTGATGAATGCGGTTCTAGAATTATTCAAGAAAATGGTCTCAACGTGTGCCAAAAATGTGGTCTTGTACATGATTCCGTTCTTGAATCATCTTCCTTTCAACTGGGTACAGTGTCTCGGGATGGAACTCGAAGAAATCAACAGTACACATCAATTAATAATAACCTAGCCGTTGTAAGTTCTTTGGGTTCTTCGATTGGTTCAGTTGAGGAGTACATGTTTAGAGATGCTAATGGATCTTTATTAGATGAAACAAATCAATACAAATTTCGAAAGTTCAAAAATTATTATCATATTCCAGGAGCTATAAAAGGGAAGGAAACGGATTTTAGAACAATTAAAATTTTAAATGAAGTGTTTTCGCGACTTCAAGTTCCTACTAAGATAAGAGATCGAACACTCTTTCTTTATCATAAATATAAGTCTGAACATAAGAAGAAAATAACAAACCATGTTCTTTTATCTGCAATGACTTTACTTCTAAGTGTTCGTGAATGTAGACATAATTGTCCCCTTACCTTAAAAGAGATTGTTGGAACTTATAGAGAACTAGGACATAGAGTTCTTGGTAAAAATTTACTAAGTCTCATGCAAGATTTGAATATTAAACCCTCTGTAAGTGGAATTAGGCGAAGTGAAGACTATGTTTTTAGAATTTGTTCTCTAATCTGTCGTTCTGAAGCAATAAAAGAAAGAATTGAGAAAAAATATTCAATAGATGTTTATGTTTATGAAAAAATACTTCAACTTCTTTGCTTAAAAATACTTGAAAGAATTCCTTATCCTGATCGTGGAGGAAGAAGACCTTATCCTCTTTCTGCTGCCTCAGCTTATGTGGCTGATAAACTCCTATCACGAAAGATAAAACATTCCTCTGCTTTAACTCAGAAGTTGGTTGCACAGTCTGCGAATGTTGCTGAATTCACAATTCGGGATCATGCGGAGTTCATGTTTTCCTACGATTATGAGGATATAATTACAGAGATTAGTGAAAGATTATCCTCTAGTTTCGAATAATTTCAAGAAATATCTACAGAGATAACTAGGATATTGAAGTCTTCTTTCTAAATAGGGATAAGATTTAATATGAAAAATCTGACACCGACTACTATTGCTGAATGCAATAAAATCACCGGAACAAGCCTGAGCTTTATTCTTTCTTCATTACCCATTTTAAGTAGATAGTAATTGTTTAGTAAATTTATGATAAGAAATGATACAGATAATATTGACCAAATAGAAAAAGAACTAGTAAATTCCCCTGTGCTAATAAAACTATATAGATTTGAGAATATAGGCGAAAAACCCGCAATCATTGCAATAGTAAACATAGTTACATAACGTATAATTTTTAATCTTCTTCTATGAATTTTTAAGGATGATTCTTTTTCTTTAAGAACTTCTTCGCGCATTCTAATTAATTTAGATGTAGTTTTTACTCGTTCAAGAATTTCCGTTTCATCTGCGTAGTCAACAGAGGAAAAAAGATTTCTTAAAGCAGGATAACTGAAATCAATAGAAGAAATTGTATCTAGCAAATTTTCTCCTAATTGTAATCTAGTAAGAATTTCCTTTGGTACATTTTCTGATAGAAAGAAAGATCTTTCTAGATTTTCACCATTTTCAAGTTTCAAAGCAATATTGTTAAGAAAGTTAAAATCTGTGCAATTTAATCTTATCATATTAATCACCAATATTCTTATTGTTCATGAAACGAAGAATCAGGGTTCCAAAGACTGCATAAAGAAGAGGGAAAATGAATATTGTTGGAGAGTTTGATGGTAACAGGAATGATAGAACCATACTTAGTACTAGTGGTAATAGACAAGAAACCGCGATAAAAATTACTATGTTATCTTCTATCAATTTGATTCCTTTTCTTATATACAATATAAATTCTGGATCAGATTCAATGAAAGCATTTTCGTTCTTTATATTTTGGAATGATGTTTCATATTGTTTATTCAAAAAAATTTTTCCGCCATTATTGATTATCTCATCTTCATTTTCCCCTAGATTTAAACTGTAAAGCATATCTTGAAAATATTTAGTATAATATTTGTCTTTGATTCCTTTAGTCAGCAGAAGCTCAACAGAGTGTGGAAAGGATTGAGTTGCAACCATATTGATTGATAACGAATTAATTATTAGAAAAGCTGTTTCCTCAAATTTTTGATGACGGTTTAGTATTTTGGTGCGAATATAATCACTTAACACAAAAAGAAATGATATACTCGCTATTAAGCTGATAAGTAAAGCAATTGGAACATTAATTAGGGTAACATAGTGAAAAATCACAAACGAAATTACAAAAAACAATAAAGATGAATTTCCAATTAACCTTATGTTCCTATAATCCTTTTCAGAAATAAAGAATTTGGAATGTTTCTCAACTTTTCCAAGAGCCAATCTATATAATATTGCCTTCGGAAAAATGCTGAACTGAGTAACTTTGGAACTGGATTTACCATAATTTATTATTTTCATAAATAATCTTTCTCACTTTTATTTGAGTTATTATTTTCAAGCTTTAATCCCCATTTCTCTGCTTGCATGCTTCTGAAAAAATGATTTCTCTCTAGAATTGAATTAATTTTACTACTTAATCTTGATTTGTTTTTTATTATTTGAAACATTTGATTTTCATTCATATCTTCATCATATACTTTAGTTAAGAAACCATAATCATTTTCTTTGCTAACGTTGTTAGGATTTACCTCATAGACATCAACTATCTTTCGAATGAAAGTGCTTTTTGTTATTTCCCTCCTCATTATTATGATAATATCTAAAGAAAGAAAATCTGAACGAGCAATTTTGTGAAGATTTTCCCACCTTCTAAGAATTTTTTCAACTGAATCTGAATGGGCTGTTTGTATTCCTTTCAAACCAGCATTAAGAGCTTCGAACATTGCTTGAGTGTGTTCCCTAGATTGAATTTCTCCTAAATATATCCAATCTGGTGATCTATGTAACAATTTTAAGATTTCAGCTGTTTTGGTATGGTTACTTTTGTTTGATTCAAAAGAATCTACTTGGATAGATAGATGCTTAAAACCCATTGATGCTTGATTGGTTGATTCTATTGCATCCTCAATTGCTATTTTTCTCCAGTGCTTAGGTGTGTATAAATCAATAGCATTTGCCAAAGTTGTTTTTCCTGCATTAGGTTCTCCTATAATAGTGATATTTTGTCTGTTGATTACAGCTTCCACTAAGTAAGATCCTAAGGATGTAGGTAAAGTATTGAGATTAATTAAGTCTAATAATTCGAGTGGTTTTCTTTTTAGTTTTCTAATATTAAAGGTAGGTCCATTTGGTGAAAGAGGAGGAAAGTCCATTGAAATGCGTGAATGAAATTCTTGTGTTTGAAATTCAATTTTCAATGATGGTTTCTTAGCTGAAACAGTAATTGGGTGTTCAAGCTTGATTCTAGTTATTAGTGCTTCTAACTCCTCCTCATCAAGGATTACATTAGTGTTACACCTTCCAAAGGTCTGATGATCTAAGTACAAAGCAGATCCTTTTTGGTCCATATAAATTTCATTTACATAATGATCTAATAGAGCAGGAATTAATCTGTCTAATTTGATTAACCTGTAAATAAAAAGTTCTGTAAACACTTCAGGATTTATTTCAAGCCCATCTATTTCTAAAACTTTCCACATACAAACTGATTTTATTGTATCAACTAAATCATCGAATCTTAGAATCTCTTTTCCAAGTCTATCCTTATTCTTATTGACTAAAGCAGACAGTTCAGCAAATAGTAATGGATCCTTTTGAAAGTCAAACAATGGTTCTGCTGTGTAGTAGACTATTCCATCTTCCTCATGAATAATAATTTTGAATCCTTGTATGGTATATTCACTGATGACCTTTTTTTCAGCATGTTTTCCTTGTTGTACACTATTACAACTAGTCATCTTTATCAGCTTCTTTTTCAATTGTTATTCTAGTATTTAGTATATCAACACCACTTTTTTCTTGAAATTTCAAATCTGATTCTTAGAAATAACATTTTTTACCAAACTTCTGGTAATAGATTTAAATAGAAAAAACTTTTACTTGATAGTGTGGAAAAATGGTAAATAATTATGACATAATGTGGACTGAAAAATATAGACCAAAAAAACTAAACGAACTCAAAGGTCATAAGGATATTGTTTTGCGGTTAAAAGGCTTTGTTGAAAGGGGAAATCTTCCACATCTTCTTTTTGCTGGCCCTCCAGGTACAGGTAAAACAACAGCTTTACTTGCTTTAGCTAATGACCTATTTGGGCCCAGTAATGTGTCTAGAAATCTTTTAGAGTTAAATGCATCAGATGATCGTGGAATTGATGCGATTCGTAATAAGGTTAAAGAATTTGCAAGGACTGCATCATATGGCGGTGTTCCATTCAAAATTATTTGTTTAGATGAAGCTGACAGCTTAACATCAGCAGCACAGCATGCTTTGAGACGTACTATGGAGAGATATGTAAAAACTAGCAGATTTGCTCTAATCTGTAACTATTCAAGTAAGCTAATTGAACCTATCCAATCTAGATGTGCAATTTTTCGTTTTAGACCACTAGATGAAGTAAGTATGAAGGATTTTCTGATTAAAATATGTGATAAGGAAGGTTTAATTTATGATGCTGAGGGTATTGAAACTGTACTCTATATTTCAGAGGGTGATTTGAGGAAAGCCATTAATATTTTACAATCAACTGTTGCTTCAGGTAAATCCGTTGAAAGGATAACCGTTCTTCAAACAGTAGGCCATGCAGACCCTGAAAAAATTCGTGAAATGCTTAAATTTGCTCTCAAAGGCGATTTTCATAAAGCAAGAGATATTCTCCAACATTTGATTCTTGAATATGGCCTCTCTGGAACTGATGTAACCTATCAGATTTACAGAGAAATTCCATCCTTAACTTTACCAGATTTACAAAAATTGGTATTAAATGAATACTTGGCAGAGGTTGATTTTCGAATATCTGAAGGCGCTTCAAGCAACATTCAACTTAGTGCATTTTTAGCAAAACTAGTCAAAGAAAGTGGTTCAAAGGATTCTTGAATTCTTTCTACTTTTTCTTCCCTATCCCAGATCAAAAAAGAACTTGTGAGCTGAGTTAACGAGGTTTTCTCTTTGCTTCAGTTTTAGTATTTCTGTTTCAAATTTCTTTAAAATTGATTCTTTTGTTCTTTTACTAATTAACCAGTTGAGATTCTCATAGAAATGTTCAACCAATACTAACTGTTTCGGGCTAGCTGGTTCTAAATTCAATGCATTAACACTTGTTTGTGTCTGAAGAAGCTTTTTTGTATTCTGTAGTTCTTTTGATAAAGTATCAAAATTTAGGATATAACTTGTGATTCTTCTTATTTGTTCCCACAAGAAGGAGTTCGCTAGAAATTCAAGGATAATTCTATTTTCTTGCTCTATTACTATTAGCTTATCAAGTTTCCTAGTCGTTTTTCTATGATCTTTCCTGCAAAATAAACTAAAATCATGTTCTCCTCTAAACAAAGAACTGACAGCTTTGATTTTATCAACTGTCATAGAAGAGTTCGTTTCTAAAAACTCTTTAGAGATGATATACCAATATTTTTTCCACATACTGTATTTTGGAGAAAAGTCCATTTCAACTTCAGAATACCCCCAACAAGCAATTGTTTTGTCTTTTGGTAAAACAGAATTCAATTCTTCTAAAATTATGTTTTTTTCACTATTGAATGAAAAAACATTACCTATAGCATTAACATCTTTGTCCGTCCTACTTGCACTTCTAAAATTGTTTTCTTCTGGTGAATTTATGTATTTTATTTCTTCCAATGCTTGGATAATGGTTCCTTCTATGGTTCTTTTTTCAAGCTGCCTCTGATAACCATAATATCCTTTACCTTCGTAAAATACACGTACAGCATATCTCTTCATTTCTCATGAAGCCTTAATTAGTTACAATTAAAAACCTAGTGTATTAAGAAGAAAAATTAAAAAGCATAATGATTTTCAGTATATTACGGCCTCGATGGTGTAGCTTGGCCAATCATTGCGGACTCTCACTCCGCAGACCCGGGTTCAAATCCCGGTCGAGGCACCAACAATTTTTTAGTTCTCTCCCCATATTTTGAATAATTGTTTCAAAGAATGAGCCAAGATGTTATTATCTTTGAATTGATATATTAAGATTCTACCAAATCTCTTTTCCTTTATCAATCCTACATCTGTTAAATATTTTAAATGTCCTTTTACTGCAGAATGATTGAGATTTATACTTCGTGATATCGCAGAAATGTTTAATTCCCCTAATTCAGCTAATAATTTTAGAATTCTTACCCTTCCTCTTGAGGAAAAAACATCTTCTAATGGTATTTTAAGCTGTATCTCTCTATCGCTTTCCTTTGTCATTGTTTTTCCCCTATTTTTCAGCATGTTCTACTGTTTTCTTTTGATTTTCGATTGATTTCATCAGAAAGAGTTCTATGGTTTCTACTGATATATCTGGTATGCTGATTAGTGTAGTTTTACCACGCATTCCTTCCCCTGAGATTTTTGTACTGATAACATCTTGTTTTGATAATTCTTTCAGATATGACCAGATTTGGGTATGCCGTCTAGGTTCCTCTTCATATTCCTCACAAGCTAATCTATAAGAGCTAATTGCATCATTTGTTGAAATATATGCGTTTTTTGTGTGCTTTAGTTTTCTTATAATCGCGAGCAGTATCAATTTCTGATGCAGGGTTAATGTTAAAATTACTTCTCTTCTTATTTCTGGGTGAATCAAAGCTTTTGCTTTTCTTACATGATCAGGATAAACTATGGGAGAACTTTCATCGTCAGCGCATTGCCCTGCCCCCCAAAGTATTTCTATTGCATATCTTGCATCTCCTGATTTACTTGATATATCCGCAATAAGTTCAACGGAGTCTTCGGTTATGGTACTGTCATAAAAGGCTAATTCTGATCGGGATTTAATAATGTCTTTTAAATCAGTTTCCGAGTATCTATCCAAAGAAATGTGATTAGATTGAAAACTGCTTTGAGTACTTGCATCCAGTTGATGGATAAAATTCAGGTTTCTTGCTATGAAAATATATGAAATCCATTGTTTAGTTGTCATTTCACTAATTCTAAGTAGTGTGTAAAGGAAATCTGTACCTACTCTAGATATGAGATAATCGATCTCATCTAAAACTAACAAAACCTTTGGGGAATAAAAATCAAGCAATCTAATGAGAAGTGATTGTAATTCTTCAAAGGAGTAACCTCTTGGAGGAATTGCCTTATTTAGTTTCCTTGCAAGAGTACTAATAATGAGATAAGGACTTTTGTAAATTCTACAATTAATGTAGACAAGCAAAAAATTCTTGTTTTTGTCTATATTTTCCAAAAGCTGACCAAACCGTTTTGCGAGGGTTGTTTTTCCAGATCCTGTTGGTCCAGTTATACAAATTTTTCTCAATGGTTCATCTTGTTCTTCAAAAATTGTTTTGAAGTATTTAGCTAAAGTCCTGAGTTCTTCCTCCCTGTGTGGAAGATATGGAGGGGTATATGTAACAGACAAACAACCAATGTTTTTGAATACAGTTGGTTTTTTGATTAACGAATTAAAATATTCTTCATCTGATGAGTGCATCATATCGTCTCTAAGATAGTCAAGGGAATTTACTATTTATACTTAATAGAGAGACATCTCTGAAAGTGAACTCTTGTTGAAAAACGCTCTTTTTCCTATACGGGGTTTTGTTTGGTTTAAAATACAGCTTTAGAAACAAAGCTAAAATCAGAAATATCTGTAAGTGTTGAATGTAAAAAACAAACCATTCTTCGTTTCTTACTTGTCAATCTTTTCTTCTTGTATGTATGTTCTTTCTTGTAATATTATAGTGCTTTACAAAGAGCAGAGATATGATGTACGAACTAAAATTTGACCCTGACGAAGGAGATGGAGATATTTTACCTCCAGCATGGCTTCCAAATTAGCTAATTAATGGTGATTGAATATGATACAAAACTACGATCCTGATGAAGGAGACCAGGATTTAGACCCACCTGTTTGATGGCCATAACTATTAGGTTTCCTCTTTCTTTCTCTTTTTTTGTCACGTTTTTCTTTTGGGTGTTTTAATAGTTTCATTCTACTACTAGAGTAACCTTTCCAAGAGTTGAAACATGATGTATAAACTAAAATATGATCCAGGCAATGATGATGATTTACCCCCTGGTTGGTTTCCAAACTAATTAAATCATCCTTTTTCTCCTTTTTTTATCATCCTATCAACAAATCCCAATATTTCTTAAGTATATATATGAATTTGATTATAAGTATGCGAAACTTAACAATGTTTCCCTATACAGCAATTTAGGTGTGTGTTGAAAAATGAATCTAACAAGTATTAGAAGCACCATTATCTCATTGAGAACAGTGATTGAATTACAAGAAATACTGAATTCTTTAAGGGTATTTGTCGCAAATGAAAAATCTGAAGAAGTACTAGAAACTATCAACATAGCTCTGCAAAAAAGTTTTGATATTGAAGATAAAAAATCAACTGTCAATATCTTGGAGTTAAAAATAAAACAGCTTTTTGGCTCTAAAAAAAACATGAAACAGATTGAAGAACACCTTTTTTTGATGAAACAAATTGCAAGTAATTTGGATTATCAGGAAGGATTGATTTTAGCCTTTTCTATAGAATGGGGCGTTGAAAGATTTAAAGGCAATGAGGAAAAAAGCTTAGAAGCATTACAAAAATCTATGGATCTCTTAGAAGCATGTAGCAACTGTAGCTGTTATACTTATAACATAACTCGTTACAGTTATGCATTTGATAAATGGAAAAGAGAAAGTGATCCAAACTGCGCGTGTATTTTTGAGGAATGTATAGATTATTTTGAGAGGAAAGGGTATTATAAGGGTTTAATTCGTGCGCTAGGTTACCTAAGTACTATATATTTTCAAACACAAAAGAGAGTAGGAGTGCAACAATTAACTAAGAACATATACAGAAAACTTGAATCCTTAAAGCTGCCAAAGGATTTACAAGCTGTAATGCGCTATTTTCTTGGGGCTACTCTAGACTTGGATTTTCTTCTATCGAAAGCTGAAAAGCAATTTCTTTTGTCAAAGAAGATTTTCGAAGCAAGCAGTCCAAAAAGTGAGAATTATGTTTTTTATTTACCAACATTGTCACATTTGTCAATAATACAGGCTTTGAAGGGAAACTTGGCTGAATCGAGAAGAAATATACAATTATTAGAAATGATTCTGAAAGAAGATTCTATAATTAATAAACTTGATAATAAAAACAAAGAACAAACAAGACATAATCTCAATTTGACGAAATTCTACATTAAATCAGGATTAAAAGATTTTCGAAGTGAAAATGAAAAAGATTTGGTAAAAACTATTTTCAGAAATATAGACAAATGTCATACCAATGCAATATTTTTTAGTGAGTTCCTTTTGAATGCTAACCTCAACAAAGAGCAGTTGGCTGAAATAAAGAATTTAAGTAATCCTAGTACAAAAAGAGTTGAACACATAATCAATTTCTTAAATGAAAAAACAACTAATGGTGATGAAAAACAAATTATAAATTGTATATTTACATTAAATAGGCGGCCATTAGAAGATAGGATGACTTTTATAGAGAAAGCTTTTGCTGATTTACTTGCAGCTCAAGAATACTTTAAAATAAACAGGTTTGCAGAGATTTATCCATTGCTGAGGAAGTATAAAAATCAGCTATATAAGATAGAAGTTCTTGAAATGCGCGTTTTCATGGAAGCTTTTATTCAGGTAGGAGCTTACAAAAATGGAGATCCATTGGGACCTGCCCTACAATACATGGCTATAAAGAAATGCAGACAATATGGATTTAGTAGATTGGAGAATAAATTATCTGACTATCTAACACTGCAAGGAAATGATACAATCAGAATGATGTTGTAAATAATCAGTTACTCCGCTTTTTTTAGACGTTTATCGGACGCTCCAAACAAGCATAATTTATCTTACCACACAAATAAAATTTTACGTGGTAAGATTTTCCAACTTGTTTTCGCAGGTTGTTTAAAATCAAAATGAGAATGGAATTCTTCATTTTTACTTTTAATTTCTTGTACTAATAATCATATGCCGATAAAGTTAAAAATCAGTAGGCTCGGTCTAATACATACCTTTGCGGAGATTGCCGAGTGGTCAAAGGCGCTAGAATGAGGATCTAGTCCTTAGTGGTCCGGGAGTTCGAATCTCCCTCTCCGCACCAGCTTTTATTTTAACCAAACAGATTATCAAAAGAGGTTGTTGACCAGTCAATCAAGCTGAAAATGATTCCAAAGATTATAGCAAAAATCAATATGGCAACACCTATCAAAAGAATTTCTTCTAATATAGGTGATCCTCTTTTCTTCTTGAAAATCAAACCTTTTATCCCTTGTAATAATATTAACATAATTCTCATTATTTGTATAAAGGACAATATTTAAACTCCACAAAACTGATTTTAAACACCTTGAGTACTTTTTCACATGCTTCTGGTTGATGTTTAAATAACTTGAAGATGGAAAACCTTTTTTAGTATCATCATTGGGTCGGATATAGAATCCTTTGCCGGGTGCGTTTATGGATATAGAACTTATAGAATTATTTCCTAATTCAATAAAATTCATATTGTCAGATGTGACATTAGCGTTTGCTAACGCAATTAGAAGAACAGCATTAGCTGAGGTGCCATCATTGACTATTGAAGATGTATATGTTTTGAAAAACACATCACCTCTTTTTGATGAGTTCATAGCCCACAGACTGGGACTAATTCCTTTAAAATTCGACATTGATGCTCTGGAGTTAAACTTCAGAGATGAATGTGATTGTGGAGGGATTGGTTGTAATTTATGCACAGTGACATTAACACTCTCAAAAGAAACAGATGCTCAAACATCTATTGTTGTTTATAGTTCGGATTTAATTTCAACTCAGGCTGGAGTTGAACCTATAAGTTCCGTGATTCCAATTGTAAAATTGGGACCAAATCAAGCTCTGGAACTAGAGTGTATGGCACAACTTGGCAAAGGAAAAGAACATGCAAAATGGCAACCTGTCTCTGCCATGGGTTACCAGGCATTTCCAATCCCAACTATAGATAAGGAAAAATGTACTAATTGTTTAGCATGTATAGATGCATGTTATAGGGGAGTTTACCAAAAGACTGGTGATAAAGTCCAAATTGCTAATCCTTTAAATTGCACTTTGTGTGATTACTGTCTTGAAGTTTGCGAACCAAATGCAATAACGATCGGCAAAGATTCTACAAAAGTTCTTTTTTCCTTTGAAACTAATGGAGGTTTAGATCCTTCAACAACATTAACAAAATCTGGTGAGTTAATTCTCGCAAAAATCGACGAATTCAAAAAGACTCTTGAATCAACATTGGCAGAGGAAAAAGAATCATAAAGTGAACTAAAATGCCTAGAAGAACAGGAACTACTGATCCAAATGTACTTGAACTTATTCATAAATTAAAAAAGAAAACTGCAGAAACACAAGCAGCATTATGGAAAACTGTAGCAGAGAAAATAGAAAGACCCCGAAGAAAAAGAGCTACAGTCAATCTCAGTAAGATCAATCGTTATTCTAAGGAAAATGATATAATCATTGTTCCCGGTTCTGTTCTAAGTGCCGGATACTTAAACCATCAAGTTACAATTGCGGCTCTGAAGTTCTCAGAGGGAGCAAAAGAGAAAATTAAAGCCAGTAAAAGCAAACACATAACCATTAATGAGTTATTGGAATCAAAACAAGAGGTTAGTAAAATTAAGATTATAGTATAATTGGTGTGAAAAATGGCAAAAAACACAACAAGAACTGGAACTCAAATTTCAGTTACAAAAATTAATATTGATGCAGATAATGCAATTTTAGGAAGATTATCTACAGAGGTAGCCAAATATTTGCTGGAAGGTTATACTGTAAATATACTAAATTGTGAAAAAGCTGTTATTTCTGGTAAAAAACATTCAATTTTAAGAGAATATAGAGTTATGCAACAGATACATACACATACTAATCCTAGACGTGGTCCATTTCACCCAAAAAGACCAGATCGTTTGGTTAGGAGAACAGTTAGAGGTATGTTGCCTTGGAAGAAAAGTAGGGGAAGGCAAGCATATCATAGATTACTAACATATATTGGAGTTCCAGAAGAGTTTACTGATAGTGAAATGGTTAAACCTAAGTTTGCAGATGCAAGCAAACTAACATGCAAGAAAATAACCATTGGTGAATTATGTAAAGAATTTGGGTGGAATGAATAAATAGGTGATGAATATGGGTAAAGTAATTGTATCTTCAGGAAAAAGAAAAACAGCTATTGCTCGAGCTACCATTAAAGAAGGCAAAGGCAGAATTAGAGTTAATGGAGTGCCTTTAGAAGTCTTACCAAATGAATTGAAAAGAATAAAGATTAGCGAGATTTTTATTATTGCAGGAGAGGAAGTACGAGAATCAATTGACATAAAAGTCAATGTAAGAGGAGGAGGATTTATGGGTCAAGCTGAAGCAATTCGAACTGCTATTGCAAGAGGATTGATAGAATATTTTGATGATTTAGCAATGAAGGAGAAATTTACTGTTTATGATAAAACAATCGTCTCAGGTGATCCAAGAAGAACTGAACCCAAACATTTTGGTGGAAGAAGTTCTAGATCAAGATTCCAAAAATCCTACCGTTAGATTTTTTTCTTTTCTTTCTTATTCAATTTAAGATGACTTTCAATTTAGATTGTTCCATTGGAGAAGGTGGAGGCTCCATAATAAGAATATCTTCAGCTTTAGCAGCTGCTACAGATACTGATTTGAATCTTTTCAACATTCGTTCTAATAGATCAAATCCTGGTTTAAGAGCTCAACACATAGAAGCAATTAATGCAATTAAACAATTTTCCGGATTTATTTCGGTTGATTCAAATATTGGAGACAAAGAATTAGTTTTAACTAAGAAGAATGCAAAGTCAGATAAAGCATTTGTAAAAGTTGGAACAGCTGGAAGCATTGGTTTAGTTTCACAAGCAGTCTTATTCTATGCCTTTTCTCAAAAACGAGATTTGGAATTAACTATAAATGGTGGTGCCACTCATGGTAAATGGGCCCCTTCAGTGGAATATATTCAACACATTACTCATGAATTAATGGGATTAATGGATAAGAAAATAGAAACAAATACAATACACTATGGCTTTTATCCTAGAGGAGGAGCAAAATGCGTTTTTCAGTTTAAAGGTCATGATATGCTCTCCCCACTAAACTTAACAGAAAAAGGAGAATTACTAAAAGTAGAAATTTTTTCAATAGCTTCACAATCATTAATGGGGAGGTATGTTGCTGAAAGACAAGCAGATGCTTTCACAAAAAAAGTAAAACTAAATGTTGATGTTAATAGACATATCAACTATGTTAAATCTCTAAATCCTGGATCAGGATTGACAGTTGTTGGAATTTATTCTTCAGGTAGTAGAATTGGGTGTTTTGTTCCAGGTGAAAGAAGAATAACTGCTGAACAGGTTGCAGGATTATGTGCAAAGATTTGGGAAAGAAATTCTCATGGTTCTGCTGCTGTAGATGAATATGTTGCGGATCAGTTGATTGTACCACTGTTTTTAACAGAAGGAAAATCAGAAATATCAGTACCTACCATCTCAAGCCACACTAAAACCAACATTGACTTGACTCAGAAGTTTATAAAAAGAAAAACTAACATTGAAAGAAAATCAGATTGTTTTCATATAACTGTTGAAGATTTGTAGTTTATACTGAAATGACTATTTCATTCAATTTCTTTCGTAACGACATATTTATATGATGCTAATGAAGTCGGAGTACGACGTCAAAACGCAGTTCATAGGTTCTGCAAGAATAGGTAATAAGACGTTAATAAATTAAAATTAGCAACATAAAGTGATAAAAATGGGGCATCGAAGGGTAAGTGCTCCCCATCGATCATCACTAGGATATCGAAGGGTAAGAGCAAGAAGAATTATCCCTGCACCTCGCGCATGGCAAGAATACGAGGGTGCTCCCAAACTATTGGGATTTCTCGGAATCAAAGCAGGGATGACGCATTGCGTATATATAGAAGATCGACCAAGGAGTCACTTGGCGAATAGAGAAGTAACTGCAGCTGTAACATGCATTGAAACACCTCCTATCGTAATTTTTGGATTACGCGGTTACGAAAAATCAGCGTATGGCCTTCATATTGCTGCTGATCTTTTAGCAACTGAAACCAAGGAAGAGCTAAAACGTAGACTTAAGACTCCAAAAGAATATGATTTTAAAAAGGCTAAGAAGAAGTTGGAAGATAAACTTGAAAAAATCGTTGAGTTAAGAGCGATTGTTCATACACAACCTTACTTGACTGGAATAGGAATGAAAACACCTCAAATAGCTGAAATCAAAATTGGATGCAGCGATATGAAGGAAGGTTTTGAATACGGTCTTTCTCTTCTTGGAAAAGAATTGTTAATCAGGGATGTGTTTAAGGCAGGAGAATTTGTTGATTCAATTGGAGTAACCAAAGGTAAGGGTTTCCAAGGTCCAGTAAAGAGACATGGAGTTAAAATACTTCAACACAAGTCCAAAGGTACCAAACGTGGTGTTGGATCAATAGGACCATGGACACCATCAAGAACAATGTGGACTATTCCAAGATATGGACAAATGGGATTCCATGTGAGAACTGAATACAACAAACGAATAATGCAGATAGGATCCGATGGATTACAAATAGTACCTAAAGGTGGATTTGTTAGATATGGTGTGGTAAAAAACAACTATGTTTTAGTGAAAGGGTCAATACCTGGACCTAAAAAGCGAACAGTAATGCTTAGAGGACCAATGAGAAAAGCTCCACAACCAATTAAAGAACCACAAATTCTGCATATCTCAACAAGGAGTCAACAAGGTTAGGTGTGAGGAGATAAAAATGAATGTATCAAAATATTCAATAAAAGGACAGAAAATGAGTGAAAAAGTAGAACTCCCAGAAGTTTTTACCACAACATTTCGTCCAGATGTTATCAAACGTGCTGTTTTAGCCGAGCAAAGTTGGAAGAAACAACCTAAAGGTGTTAGTCCTCTAGCTGGGCGTATGGTCGCTGTTGAAAATTGGGGTCCTGGAAGAGGGGCAGCTCGAGTACCACGTATTAAAGGTTCTAGAACACATAGTGCTCAAAGAACAGCATTTATTCCTCAAGCCAGAGGAGGCCACAAAGCACATCCTCCAACAGCAGAGAAAAAGATTATAGAAAAAGTAAATAGAAAAGAACACTTACTTGCCCTTAAATCAGCTATAGCTTATACAGCATCAAAAACCGCAGTGGGTGATAGAGGACACAGATTTGAAGATAAAATGGAATTTCCAATCATTGTAGAATCGAAAGCAGAGGTTATAGAAAAAACACAAGATGTTGTTAGATTCTTGGGAAATCTGGGTTTGTCTTTAGAACTCATGAGAATTAAAATAGGTAAGAAAGTTCGCCCTGGAAAAGGTAAAGGAAGGGGAAGAAAATATAAAGTTCCTGTCGGTCCTTTAATTGTTGTTGGCGATAGAGAATGTCCATTATCTAAAGCAGGCAGAAATATTCTAGGAACCACAGTTATATCCGTAAGGGAATTATCTACAGAGATGTTAGCACCAGGAACTTATCCTGGAAGACTTACTATTTGGACTGAGGATGCGATAAAATCTCTAGGAGAACGTTTTGGGTGATGAAAAATGGATCCGTACAAAATTATAAAGAAACCACTTATCTCAGAAAAGGACTTTGAACTAATAGAAAAAGAAAATAAATTGGTCCTGTGGGTTGATCTCAGAGCTACAAAGAAGCAAATTAAAGAAGCAATTGAAATACTATACAACGTTAAGGTAGATAAGGTTAATACATTAATAACTCCCAAAGGAACAAAGAAAGCATACGTAAGACTAAGTGAATTTGATGATGCTACTGATATTGCATCACGAATGGGATTATTCTAAAAGGTGATTTGAATGGGTAAGAAAATACTAGTTCAGAGACGTGGAAGAGGAACATCACAGTTCAGAGCAGCTTCTCATAAGAAAAAAGGTAGTGTAAAATACAGAAAAGTGGCAAAAATCGAATATTCAGGAAAGATTACTGGATTTGTTAAAGATATTGTTCATGATCCTGGTAGAGGGGCTCCTGTAGCTAAAGTACTTTTTGAGGATGGACTCAAGAAGATTATACTGCCTTCTGAAGGTATTCGAGTAGGACAAAAAATCGAATATGGAACAGGTGCAGCAGTTCAACTAGGTAACACAATGCCTTTACAAGCTATTCCTGATGGGTCTCCAGTTTTCAATATTGAATTAACACCAGGAGATGGTGGGCGTTTAATAAGAGCAAGCGGTGGATATGCAACTATTTTAGGACATGATAAAGGAAAAGTTACAGTACAGCTTCCAAGTGGAGAAATGAAAGAAATTCCCCAAAGGTGCAGAGCTACAGTTGGAATTGTTGCTGGAGGAGGAAGAACAGAGAAACCTTTTGTTAAAGCTGGAAACATGCATCATCATAAAAAAGCTAAAGGCCACTACTATCCTAAAGTAAGAGGTGTAGCAATGAACGCAGTTTCACATCCACATGGTGGTGGTGCTCATCAAAGTCCCCCACGTTCAACAACTGTTTCAAGACATGCACAACCTGGTAGAAAAGTAGGTTTGATAGCAGCAAAAAGAAGCGGTAGAAGAAGAGGTAAGACATAGCCTCTCATTTTCTTTTATTTTTTTATTTTTATAATACATTTAATTTGCTTGTTTTAAGAATAATATATGATTCTAAATATCAGATAAACAATATCAAAGGAAGACAAATCTATTTAAGCACACCAAACTTGCTGTACAAAAATAGTCATTATAAAGTCTATACCAATTAGATAATCAGGAGATAACTAAACATGGATGATATGAAAGATTATGGGCAAATTGAATTCATTTTCAAAAAGCCTCAGAATTTCGAAGGTTGCACATTATTAAATGGTTGGCATGGAATAGGTGAGTGCGGCTTTATTTCAATGAGCCATCTTGTTGACAACCTCAAAGCTGAAAGAATCGGTTTCATAATTACAAACAATATTCCACAATTTATAACAATAAAAAATGAGAAAATTACTTTTCCATTTGAGATATATAGAAAAGATGACCTTGTAGTAGTTCTACCAATATTCGAGCCTATAAAATCTGAACATTTAGCTTTTACAAAGACCCTAGTAGAATGGTCTATAGATGAAAAATTCAAACAATCAATTCTTATTGGTGGATTAGATAGAAGATTAAAAGATGAAAATGAAATAAAAGCGATATATACTCAGGCATTTAAGGAAAAAAGACCCGAGGTAGAGATTCCAATTCTAGATGAAGGATTATATGTTACAGGACCTTTGGCATATATGTTAATGTTTTATGAACTTAATGATTTTCCATCAGTTGCTCTTCTACCATACGCTGAACGTTCAAGACCTGATCCAATAGCAGCAAGTGTTGCTGTAAGTGCAATAAATAGTGTATTAAATATTGAAATAAACGTTCAAGAGCTTCTTGAAGAAGCTGAAAGAATCGAAAAGGAAATTGAATCCTTATTACAAGCAAGCAAAACTAGGAAAGAAACAGATGTGGATTCAGATAAAGGAATGTTTGTCTAACA